>CAZJZR010000509.1:0-3750 GCA_964550475.1 uncultured bacterium | reverse complement strand
TTAGCCGATGCCGTTGGCTGATGATTGGGAATGTCATGGGGTGAAATGCAGATGCGTAATTGCGCGATCGTAGTGAGCGACTTGGAGAGCGTTTGTTAGGTAACCGTTCATATCCCCCATGGGAAGAGTGTTGCGGACGTAGCCTGCTTGTTCCTCCCCTGACGGAAAGTGAACGGTTACTCTGTTAGCCAACATGAAACTGTGGACAGCGATCGCAGTGACTGCCCAGAGAGTTAGTAGTTTTCAATACTCGTCATTAATCCAATGTATCGAGGTTCAACAGCCCACGTATCCTAACTTGCGTAACCGTCATGAAGAATCACTATCTATAAGAAAGGATACTGAGACGGGTGTCAACCAACTTTCGGATGGAAAATCGCTTCAGTAATTCTGCGCGATCGCGGAAGAGATATTCACTTTGAACGCGGCAACCCACCGACATATCAGTTCATGCCATGCCGGACTTGCATTGATTAGTCCCAGACCAGACCCAGCAACTGTTGCAGGTCTTGAAAGCAATTCGATTGTTGCAGCAGGGAAACGATGCCTTAGCTGTGGTCTAATCCAGCCATACTTTTCATAACCCTAAACTCATGACCCTAAACTGGATCGATCCTTTGCTAGCCTAAGAGGGTGCTTAAGTAGCGATTATCCTATGTACGGGCGAAGTATTCCGGCAGTTAACCTTCTGACATGACCGTTAGACCATTTCCGGAATGCGTCCCCCCTACGCTTAACGGTATCAACTTAGACGTTGCAAACACCCTCTCAGTTTTGACTGAACCGCGATAGTTGCCATGGTCACTACTCCTTCTAAACCCACCCCATTCCAGTTACCGCCGCTAGAAAATGGCGATCGCCTCAGCCGCCCCGAATTTGAGCGACGCTATGCCGCCATGCCACATCTGAAAAAAGCTGAATTGATTGAAGGAGTCGTCTACATGGCTGCTGCTGCCCTACGGTTTAGAAGTCATGGCCAACCCCACGCCAGCTTAATCACTTGGTTGGGTAATTATGCAACTCTGACACCGAATGTGGCTTTAGGAGATAACCCAACAGTTCGGTTAGATTTAGACAATGAACCGCAACCAGATGCTGTGTTAATGATTGAACCGCAATCTGGGGGACAAGCAACTATCAGTCAGGATGACTACATTGAAGGCTCACCAGAGCTTGCTGCGGAGGTTGCTGCCAGTAGTGCCTCGATTGATCTGGGGGACAAGAAACGCGCCTATCGCCGCAACGGCATCCAAGAATATATTGTCTGGCAGGTGTTTGAGCAGAAATTGGATTGGTTCTCTTTGCAGGATGGCGAGTATGTTTCGTTGACTGCGGATGAGGATGGGATCATCCGCAGTCAGGTGTTTCCGGGCTTGTGGTTGGCGGTAAATGATTTATTGAGCGGTAACATGGTGCAGGTGTTATCGGTGTTGCAGCAAGGGCTGGCCACACCAGAACACCAGGCATTTGTGCAGAAATTAGATAATTAGAGTGGGTGGCCGCTTCACTATGGGATTGCAATCACAGGTATAGTGCTAAACGCACCTAGTCCAACTTGGGGCGATCTCAGCAACTCTGCCCATGCCGCCTTCAGTTTGGCATCACTGACCTGAGCCTGAGCCAAGATCGCGGCTGCGTCATACCAAATCCCTTTTTCAGCATACAGTTGAGCCTGCCGTAAAGGCGTAGCCGTTTGCAGTTCCGCCAACACGTTTGGATTGAAAATATTGGTTTGATCGACCCGCTGCACCCAACCCGTCAGGTCTCTGGCCTTGCCGCTCCGTTCAACGTTATTACACCAGACCTTCACCCTCCAAATGTAGCGTTTGCCCACATCTAGACTGATGGTAGTTGGCAGACGAATGGCTAAGATCCCGGCGGTGTTCATCGGTATAGCAGGGGTTTTGTACAGTTCATTTTCCTCCTCATCCTCAATGCCAAAATCTACGGTAATTGGCATGGCCGCCGTGGATTGGTAGGGGATGTAAACCAAGATGGTGGGGCGATCTCTGACCGTCAAGCCCCCAAACTCGCCACTGACAGGCACTAAGGCAGTCATGGGCTGGGCGACATTTGGACAGCTATCACGGGTTCCCCCGCCCCGCCCTAAGTTACCGGGCTTGCCCACAGGTGGGGGGGCTGGAGTCGCATTGAATTGAATTAAGGGAGACGATTTTGCTGGTTCCTTCGCTATTTGTAGGGTTGGAGATAAGCGGAAAAAGGGAGTTTGATTGGACTGTGGACGTTGTAATTGTTCAGGTAATTGCTCAGGTATTGCGCTAGGGCTGGCGTTGACTGGAACGGTCAGGAGGTTACATTCCGCGATCGCCCCCAAACAAACTAGGACTAACCCTTTCAGCAAAACTGGTTTGGTCATGGTTATGTAATTCATAGTTAGAGAGACACCCGGTTAGTTAAACGACAGTCCAACCCATGCAGATCGTAACTGTTCACTCCCCATCAGGGGAGGAACAAGCGGGCGTAGCCCGCAAAACGTGTCACATGGGGGGATTTGAACGGTTACTGCAACTCAATTAATTAATTACGATCTGCCGCCATCGTTAGTTGCATCGATTGATCTTGCATCACTTTATACACCGAAATCCCGCTAACTGTTGTGATAAGTGCGATCGCGCTGGGCACCAATGGCAACCATAGCCCAATTACCATGCCGCCCCAACAACTGCCCACCAGCAACACCAACACCACAGCCGTTCCCACACTCAGCCGCAGCGGATGGTACAGCATCCAGCCGATGATGCCACCCACAATCGACCAACCGATAATCCACAATACATCTCCCCATTGGGGTAATGTCCAGATTAGCGATCGCCCATCCAACACCGCACTCAACATTTGGCTGATCATGTGGGCGTGTATCACTACACCCGGAATTTGTGTGGCTGAATTAACGGTATAGGGCGTAGACCATTGATCGTCGGGGTGGTCAATCACACCAATTAAGATGATGCGATCGCGCACCAAATTGGGATCAATTGGTGCCGTTAAAAATTCACGTAACGGTATTTGGTTGGCAATTGTATTTAGATCAAGGAGAGCACGGTAATTTAAGAATACTTGTGCCCCAGCAGCATCAATTTTTTGGTAACCACCGACATGATTACTTAAATTCGTAAAAACAGTCGAATTGATCTGCATTGTTTTATCGACAAAATCGAGCCTTGAACCTAACTTCTCAAAATAACGCAAGCTAATCTTCGTACTAAATGAATAGGTTGCTTGACAGATGGAATTGGCCTCTGGACTGATAAACAATAACTGCCGTCTCAATCGTTGATCAGCATCAACTAAAAAATCATTAAATCCTAAATTATTCGCTAATACTTCTGGAGGGGGAGAATGGCCACGATCAATCAGTTTCGGATTGCTAGAATCTTGCGTATTGCACATGGCAATCAGGTTAGTTAACTGTTGAAGTTGCTGCTTCAACGTTGGATTGGTTGTTCCAAAATCTCGATACATGTCTAACCCAATTACACGCGGTTGATATTGAGTTAATCGATTCAGTAATTGTGCCAACGCCTCATCTGCTAAGCTTTGCTCTGGCACTGTCATTTCCATTCCTTGCTGCTTTTGCCAGTGCAGATCGGCTTGATCAATGGTGACAATCAATAAGCGAGAGTCAGGTTTTTCTAAGGGGCGCGATCGCAGCAACCCATCAAAGGCTGACAATTCCAACGGTTGCAGCCAGCCTAATAACCGTAGACCCACCACCCCACTGACCACCAA
>CAZJZR010000508.1:0-3763 GCA_964550475.1 uncultured bacterium | reverse complement strand
ATAGCAAGACACTCTGCGTCTGACTATGCTGGGTTGCTGTTCCCGGTCTGAAGGATTTTGCCCTAGAGATGCTGAGATTCGCAGACAGAGCTACTGTATCAATTAAGGAATGGCGATCGCCCATGGCTAAGTGTTTTGACCGAATTACCGATGAGCTGCAAGCCTTTATTGCGGCGCAACAAATGTTCTTTGTGGCGACGGCTCCCCTCAGTCCCACGGGTCATGTGAATGTTTCGCCCAAAGGATTGGACAGTTTTCGGGTCTTGTCGCCGCACCGCGTTGCCTACCGTGACCTTACAGGTAGCGGCAATGAAACCTCGGCGCACCTGCAAGAAAACGGGCGGATTACCTTGATGTTCTGCGCCTTCCAAGGTGAACCGAAAATTTTGCGGTTGTACGGTCAGGGCAGAACGGTGCTGCCGGATCAGCCAGAGTGGGCAGAGCTGCTGGCGGTGTTTCCCGCGATCGCGGGCACTCGCCAAATCATCGTCGCCGACATTGAACGGGTGCAAACCTCCTGCGGCTTTGCGGTGCCGTTATACGAGTACGTCGATCAACGGGATATCTTGGTTAACTGGGCGGAGAAAAAAGGCAACCCCGGTGTCAAGCAGTATTGGCGGGAGAAAAATCAGGTCAGCATTGATGGATTACCCACCCCGGTGCAGCGGGTACTCAAATCCTGAATCACCCCCCGCTAGGGAGAAGCGTAAAAATAAAGTACCCATAGTTTAAACAGGATGCGTTACGGCTGAAGCCTTTAGCGTAGCCCTAGGCGAAGCCCATGCCTTTAGGCTATTGCCAGAGGCTATACGCATCCTACGCTGGGTATTTTATTGATTTGCAGATCCCCCACCATCTGCCCCCTCACCCCCAACCCTCAGCACTCCCGTCCCTCCTGATGCACAACCAAATACGTCTCCATGTCCCCCTTGCCTTTAACCGCAATTTTGCCTTGGGGTTCCACCGGATATTTCCCCTGGATTTGGGCATAGGTGCTGGCGGTCATTTGAATTCGCCCCGGAATGCCGTGGGACTCCATCCGACTAGCCGTGTTGACGGTATCGCCCCAGAGATCGTAAATGAATTTCTTCGTACCGATGACACCCGCCACCACTGGCCCAGTATTGATACCAATCCGAATGCTGAGCGATTGATTTTGGGTTCGATTAAAGGCCGCGATCGCCCGTTGCATATCCAACGCCATCGCCACAATCGCCTCGGCATGATCGGCACGGGGCACAGGCAAACCGCCCACCACCATATAGGCATCGCCAATGGTTTTGATTTTTTCTAAGCCGTGCTTTTCGGCTAATTGGTCAAAATCAGAAAAAATTTCATTCAGTAGAGCGACTAAGGTTTGCGGTGGGATGGTGGCAGACAGTTTGGTAAAGCCAACAATATCGGCAAACAGCACAGTCACCTCGGCAAACCCATCCGCGATCGCCTGTTGTTTTTCCTTCAGCCGATTGGCGATCGGTCGCGGCAAAATGTTCAACAACAACTTTTCCGACTTCCGTTGTTCTTTCGCCAATTTGCGCGTTGCCTCTTGGCTCACCTGCAACGCCTTCGCCAAATCAGCCAACGTGGTGTGAATGCTCTGCACCGCCGGACGAAAAACCAACACCCCTTCTAGCAACAACACCAGCAAGGTCACCGCCAACAACCCCCACTCTAGTTTCTTGAGTGATTGCACTTCCGCCGCCACCTTTTGGTTGTAATGCAACGTGATTTCGTCCAAATCCCGCATGATGCCCCGTTCCAACAACCGCAGTTGGGCGATTCCGTCCACAGGTAAGGGGCGGTTATCCGCAGTGGGCATGGGTAACCCACCCACAGGTGGTACGGGCACGTCGTCTTCCGGCGGCGGCATCCTGCCGGTCGGTGGTTCCGACCTGGATGGTTGGCGAATCAACGGAGCGGCATTAGTTCCCGGTTGGTTGAAGCGATTTCGCAGTTCCGATCGCTGTGGCGGTAGGGGCAAACGGTTCGCTGGATTTGCCCCTGTCGTGGCAGGAGCTTGGAGAAATAATTCGGCAGTTGTCACAATTTGCCGATGGTTCGGCAAGATTTGCCGAATCATCCGTTCTACGTACTGACGGCGATCGGGAGACAGGCTGGGATTGTTCATCAAGGTTTGTAGTTTGCTGCCCCATGCTGTCGCCGAGTCGATCAGTAATTTCAGTTCGTCCAGTCGCTGCTGCCGTTCGCGACTGTCATCGGTCAATCCCAAGTTCATGACGGTGCGGCTGATTTGGGGAATCAGCATTTGCTGTTGCTGGGCAGTGTTAATCACTTGAATGTCGAGTTCTTGCTGGGTCAGCGATCGCTGAATCACCAACTGACCAAAGATGGCTAATCCAGCGATCGCGCTTAAGGATGTAACATAAAATACAGTCAACCGTTTGGTTGCAGCGGTGCGTGTTGCCATCCGATCATCGGGAATTGTGTTGTGAGTTCTGTCCCCCTGCGGCGATCGCGCGAGGGTTTGAGTGGGTTGCACTGCCGGAGCAGGAGCGTGTGTGGAGTGCGCCGAAGACGAGCGGGGAGACTTCATAACAGACCGGATCAGGAGAATGCCTTTAGTGTACCCAACCCATTACCCGTGCCATTGCCATCACCCAGAAAATCGCTCCAGGCGCAATTGATCCCCATCGATTGGGTTTGATCGATTGCGTTTAGACAACAGAAACCAGACAATAACCATAAACCCAAAATCACCAGCCCAATCAAATTCGAGAACCGGACTGACGGTTGTACTAGTTTACCTATCCGCGATCGCTGTACAGAGTCACACCCCTGCGAGTGTACTGTATGAACTATGACTAATGACTACCCAGCCATCTCCATTTCCGACTTTTCCAATGAAGCGATTTTACAGATCTGTGAAGCGGCCAATGCCATCAGTTGCGAATGTCCTGGCTATTTAGCTCGCTGTTTATTGCAAGTCCGCAGCTTCAAAGAATACACCAAGGCGTGTATCGACAAATTTCCTGACAATGCCGAAACCCATCACTGGTTAGTAGCGCAAGCCAACCAAATCGAAGCACAAATTTGGCAAACTACCGTGGAACTGATGCGGCGGGAAGAGTTGATCGATGAAGCGGGTTACATCTTGCTGAATAAACTCTCGGAACGGGCCGTGACGATCGCGCTGCAACAAGTCAACGACCTATGAATCGCAAAAGTAGGAATCGCAAAAGTAGGAACACCTATAGGTAGAAATGATTTCAAGGGATTCTCCTACCCATGGAAATTAACTCAATCCTGAGTTTAGGGAGTTGCGGGAAAATAATATACCCGTGATAGGCACAGGGACACGGCAATGCCGTGTCCCTACAGGTAGCGGTGTGGGTACATTATTAATCTGCACATCCCTTAGAGATCGCAGATGAATTGGCACTTCGTGCCAATTCATCCTGGTTGAACCGTGGGGGAGAACAGTGGATGGTGGATAGTGATGAGTCGGAATCAAGCTGTAATGCGATCAAACCTTGAGCCGCTCCAAACTCCAAACTCCATCCACTATCCAGCATTCACCATTCACCATTCACCATCCACCCCTCATAACTTGCCGTCTTCGGTTCCAGCCTGCGCGAGGACTTTCGCCCCGGATAGCCAGTTTCGCATTTCCCATTTATTCATTCATTCATTCGTTCATTCGTTCATTACTTGCCGACCGTCTTCTTAATTGCTGCCATCTCCACATCGGCTTCCGTAAAGAGGTCTTTCGTCACATCGCCCATAATCTGAATGATGCGGGCAA
>CAZJZR010000507.1:0-3769 GCA_964550475.1 uncultured bacterium | reverse complement strand
GGGTTCCCAGCATCATTTTTTTGCTTAGCTTTGGCATTGTTCTGGGGCCAGATGGGTTGGATCTGCTGCATCCCCATTTGTTGGATCAGGGCTTGGATGTGTTGGTATCCCTGTCCGTCGCCCTGATTTTGTTTGAAGGCGGCTTGAGTTTAGAGTTGCGGGAGTTGGGGGAGGTGTCGGGTAGCCTCCGCAACTTGGTGACGCTGGGCACGTTGATCACCCTGGTGGGTGGGGGCATGGCGGCGCACTGGTTGGGGGAGTTTCCCTGGGCGATCGCCTTCCTTTATGCCGCGTTGGTTGTGGTCACAGGCCCGACGGTGATTGGCCCACTGTTGCGGCAGGTGAACGTCGATCGGCAAGTCGCCACCCTGTTGGAAGGGGAAGGGGTGCTGATTGATCCCGTGGGGGCGATTTTAGCGGTGGTGGTGCTGGATGTGATCCGCAATGGCGACACCGATCCGCTGCGGGTGATTAGCGGCCTGCTGCTGCGGCTGAGTATTGGGGCAGGCATTGGGGCGGGCGGCGGCTGGCTGCTGGGGCAATTTCTCAAACGCGCCACCTTCCTCTCCGATGAACTGAAAAATCTGGTGTCCTTGGCGGGGCTGTGGAGTTTATTTGGTCTCGCCCAAACCATTCGCAGCGAAGCCGGACTGATGACGGCAGTGATGGCGGGGATTGTGCTGCGAACCGCCTCCGTCCCAGAGGAACGATTGTTGCGGCGATTCAAAAGCCAACTGACCATTCTGGCGATTTCCGTCCTGTTTATCCTGCTGTCTGCCGACCTGTCCCTGGCCAGTATGGTCGCCTTGGGCTGGGGGGGGCCGCTAACCGTGGTGACGTTGATGTGGGTGGTGCGTCCACTCAACGTTTGGGTCTGCACTTGGAACAGCGGCCTGAATTGGCAACAAAAATTCTTCCTTAGTTGGATTTCTCCCCGTGGTATCGTCTCCGCGTCGGTGGCTTCTCTGTTCTCAATTTTGTTGACGGAAAGCGGGATCAATGGCGGTGACTCGATTAAAGCTCTGGTGTTTTTGACCATCATCGTGACGGTGTTCATGCAGGGATTAACCGCTAGTTCGGTGGCGCGGGGCTTGGGGATCGCCACGACGCAGGCGCAGGGCGTGGTGATTGTCGGCGCAACACCGTTGGGGCGGCTGATTGCTCGGTTATTCCAAGGGTTTGGCGAATCGGCAGTGCTGATTGACACCGATGCTGCCGCCTGTCAACTCGCCCAGGAAGACGGGTTACAGGTATTCCAAAGCAGTGCCATGGAACCGACGGTGCTGGAAACGGCGGGATTGTCCGGAATTGGCACGTTTTTGGCCTTGACCAATAACGGTGAAGTGAATTTGGTGCTGGCGCAACGGGCAGCGGAGGAGTTTAGTCCACCCCGCGTGTTGGCCAGTTTTCCCCGCGATCCGGCGGCCACGGCAACCACGACCAAGGCCAATCACCATGCCAAAATCCGCCAAGCCTTTTTGCCAGAACTGTCGCTGAAAAATTGGAATCAATACCTAGCCGATAAACAGGTGCGGCTGGGAGAAACGGTGTTACGCAATATTGGCTTTTCGTTTCAACAAGCCCATTTGCAAACGCTGATGTATGCCCAAGAGTTGTTGCCGCTGTTGATCGAGCGGGAGGGGCAGTTGCAAGTGGTTGCCGCCAATGAGCCGTGGCTGGTGGGCGATCGCCTGATCTATCTGCTCCATGCCCCCCAACCGGAACTGTTGCGTCGCCTGTCCGGTTCCCGGGGATTCCGCCTCACACCAGAACGGTTACCGGAAGTGGAAGATATTCCGATTCCGCCGCCTGCGGTGGAGGCGATCGCCAAGGAGATGGAACAGGGTCAATAAGAGTCGGTTTCCGGCGATCGCGCCGAACTGCGCCGACGCTGGCGGCGACGATACCCATAGATCAGCAAGGCAATGAGTCCGATGCTACCCATGACCGTAGATAGGCCAAATAGGATCGGCGTAGATAGGCTCACAAATCGACTGACCATGATGATGGTGGGAAACCAAGTGGGGCCACCCAAGAAAATTCCGGCGATCGCCCAGCCGCGTTGGTGTGCCTTGAAGTGTTCGATGCTGCGCCATTTACGGCTTCTCCATGCCCATTTATTGCCCTGCCATCCCATCAAAATGGCCATAACGAATCCCACCAAGGGGATCCACGCCAGCAGCCCAATCCACGCCCGATTGCTCAATGGCCAAAACATCGGCAACAGAAACGCCCCCCAATTCCAGCCCAAAATTTCCGCTGGCACTGGAATACTCTCATCCATCGGGTCGCCCTGCCCAGAGTTATTGGTGGGAGTAGGGTCATCTTCCACCAGCACCAACTTGGCTTGCAAAGCCTGCAACGCCTCACGGGCAGAGGCAAACCGTTTCTCCACCGCTGGTTGGGTGATTTGCTCCAGCCAATAGGTGAGGCTAGGGCTGAGGCTGACCAATGCGCTAAATTGAATCTGGAGATTGTGCTGAGGCAGTTCCGCCGGACTGGTGCCTGTCACTAGGTGAATCAGGGTAGCCCCAAGGGCATACAAGTCAGAGGCCGGACAGGCTCGTCCACCAAATTGTTCTAACGGGGCATAGCCGTAGGTACCCGCTACGGTGAAGGTGGCTCCGTCGGCGATCGCTTGCGTCTGCACTGCCCCAAAGTCCACTAAATAGACATACCCGTCCTCACCCAGGATGAGATTACTGGGTTTGATGTCGCGATGCAGCACTGGGGGCGTGAGTTCATGCAAATAAATCAGAATCGTCAGAATATTGATGGCAATTTGGCGCAGGTCTTCCTCTGGGAACCGCTCTCCATCCAGCAATAACTGTTTGAACGATTGGCCGGGAATGTAGTCTTGCACCAAGCCAAACCACAGCACCCGGTCGTCAATCGAAAAGCTATCCCGATAGTTGGGAATGCGGGGGTGATTCAGTTGCCGGAGCACTTGGGCTTCTCGCTCAAACAACTTCAGGTCATCCCATTGCACCTCGCCACCAAAGCTCAACAGCTTAATCACCACCAACTCCTGATCCGGTGGTGATGGCTGGGTGGAGTCAGCCGTGGGTTCTGGCTCGGATGGGGTGGTGGCTAAATCAACTGCTAACCAGGTTTGCCGTCCTCGATTGTTACCTAAGGGAGCTTTGAGTTGATAGCGTTCCTGGAGAATTTCACCGACCTGCATTGCTGTTCCTAAGTGGTGAGATGGGTATGGGAGGCTACCGTGTATACACAAGTTGAAACTGCTGTCGCGGAGGGCTGTTTAGCCCCCTAAATCCCCCAATTCTGGGGGACTTTGAATTTCTGTTCCCCCAGAATTGGGGGCTAGGGGGCGGCTCGGCATTGGCTCTGACTAGATTCGATCACTTATGTATACACGGTAGGTATGGGCGGAGAAGCGGATTGGCACTATTGCAATGTTGTAGCTTTTTCCCATCCTAAATGACGCATCAACGATTGTGGGGTGGGGTGTTGATTGCTTGATGCTCCCCTCGTTGTGCTAGCCAACCGCCCCCTGCGCCGATCGCCTCGGCCAACACGCTGACCAAACGGTAAAAGGCCACGGCAGCCAAAATCTCTCCGGCGGGAAATTGCCCGCGCAGCAGTGCCAACGCCGTCGCCTCGAATACGCCCAGCCCGCCCGGAGCACCGGGAACCACCAGCCCCAGTACCCAGGCCAAACTAAACCCACTCATCAACCAAGGGATTTGCGGTACTTGGATGGATGTGACGGCCAACACCGTCAGCAAAAAGCCGCCCCCCCGCAAGC
>CAZJZR010000506.1:0-3779 GCA_964550475.1 uncultured bacterium | reverse complement strand
TCTAAATCGGGCGCAATCCGGTCGAAATAGGACTGAATTTTTTGCTTAAAGCTGGGCGGCGGAGTCAGGTGTTCCGGCTTGCGGTCAAGGGTAGGAGAGGCGGATAAAAATGTGGGCATGAAGGCAGGAGCGAACGAAAGGGTTTAACTAAAAAAAGGGTTTAACTACAAGCGGTAGCTGTGCTTGAGGGCAAAAGGATAAAACCGGGACAATCCAAATCGTAACTGCCCAGGTATCTAATCAAGGACGCGGGAACCGCGCCCCTACAAACAGACCGAGTACAGTATGTTCGTGTAGTTGGGTACCCCAACCCTTGTGGATCAAACAATCCAGCATTGATCTACCTGAGTAGTTACGCCAAATCGGACAACTAACCTATCCACGATCAGGGCTTCTCTGTCAGGATACATGGAAATTGACGAGTCGGTAAGTATTTACTCATCCACCCCCTGATCCTACGCCAGGGAATTCGGCGAAATCTGGGGGAGGACGGATCGGCGATCGCGCCTGCTCTACGAGTGACTGATGCCAAATTTTGGACGTTTTTCCATTCAGAATTGATGCCAATCTGTCAACAATCTGTAGCAAAAAACCACATTTGTTATCTAGGTTCACAAAAAAACATCCAACACTACATTCTTAGTGAACGCTGGTTACAGTTTGGCGATTTTTGGTGGTTGGGTAGAAGCAGATGGGCAGATTGAAATTAGAGACCATAAAACCCAGGCAATTCATTGCAGAAGTCATGCCTTGGTTGGGGTGCGGTCTGCAATGGCATGGCAGCGGTTTGTTGTCTGTCCCCTGAAATCAGTTCGCGCATCTATATACAGAGGTGGACCTCATGGCCAATCAACAACATCTAGACATCCTACTTCAGGGGGTCTCTGTATGGAATGCATGGCGGAATGCCAATCCGGAAATCCGACCCGATCTGCGAGAAAGTGATTTGCGCCGCATGAACTTGCGAGGTGTTGATTTGCATGATGCGGATTTATATCAAGTCAATTTGCGAGAAACGACCCTGACTGAAGCCAATTTGAGTCGAGCCACCTTGTACAAGGCCGATTTGTGTATGGCGGATTTATCACGGGCAAATATGCCAGAGGTGGATCTGTACCATGCCAATCTGTACACGACCAATTTGATGGAAGTGACGCTGCGGGAGGCCACCCTCTACAAAGCCGATTTACGGGAAGCCACCCTGTACAAAGCTGATTTGCGAGAAGCCACACTCCATGAAGCGGACTTGCGAGAAGCCACGCTGGAAGGGGCAAATTTAATCGGCGCAACCTTTTACACGGCCAATCTCAGCCATGCCAATTTGATGCGAGCACACTTGTGCATGGCTAATTTGGTCTCCACCAACCTGTTCCGAGCCAATTTACGCATGGCCAATTTGGTTGGGGTGAATTTGTATAAAGCGGTGTTGAAAGAGGCGAACTTGTATAAGGCGGATCTGCGGGAGGCGATCGGCAGTATGGCCGACTTTACCCGCGCCAACTTGCGAGAAGCGAATTTGTCCCTAGCCAATTTGATTAATGCCAATCTAGAAAAGGCAGTGTTAACGGATGCCGTGCTGCGAATGGCGAATTTGTGGAATGCCAAATTGGATGATACCGTTTTGCCAGAGCATGGGCTGGAATTGATTCAATTCTATGAACCAGGGGTGAACCCTTTGGGGAAAACGCCGCTGCAAAATTATCTTTTCTCGGTGTAATCTCGTTGGAGGAGACCGCGCTAGAGTCCTGTCAGAACTTGCTGGAGAGGTCGCTGGAGAAGTTTCCGGAGCAAAAGAGCACACGCGAGGCGAAATACCTGCAAAAACCGTAAGGGTATAGCAGTCATACACCTGTTAGCCCATGTGGATTAGCCCATGGGTTGGTCTGCCTGGGTTGCTCTACCTGGGTAGATCGGACTGTGCCATACTTTGCTGTACACTCACCTTTGGTTGGATTGCTGCCCTAACTGACTCCTCTCAATTGCTTAGCCGTCTGCGCTGTAACTGTTCACATCCCTCCAAGGAAAAAGTGTTGCGGGCTGCACCCACTTCTCGCCTGACAGGGAGTGAACGATTAACCCGCGATAGGATAGGCGAATGCGAGGTTTGTCGGTATTGTGGAATAGCTGCACATGCCGTTTTGGACATCAGTTGTGAGCGAACGTGCAATACGTATATACCCTACAAGTGCCAACTGACTTGAATGCCCTAACTCAGGTTGTTCAGTGGTTTAACTGTATTGAAGCGCAAGTCAAACACATTCAAGCCAGCCCACTGTTTTGGATGCAGCTACAGACGATCTTAATGGAAGGGGTCACGAATGCTATCCGCCATGCTCACTGGGATCAACCAATCGCTACACCCGTTGATATTGAAGTGCAGGTTTTAGACCATCATCTGGAATTACGAATTTGGGATCATGGTGCCCCATTCGATTTATCCAAAAAGTTAAGTGAAATTCCCGAAATCATTGACCCGATGCAACCCGGTGGTCGGGGATTGCGTTTGATAGAAAAAATGTCGGATCAGTTCAGCTATACCCGCAGTTCGGACGATCGCAATTGTTTGCTGATTGTCAAATTCCATGACACAAGCAAATCGCTGGATTGAAGGGTCAGTCAGCAACATCAGAGGTCTAACTCTATAACATCCAACCCCTTCACCCTTTCTCCTTCACCCTTCACCCTTCACCCTTTCTCCTTCCCCCACCTACCCAACATCGGGGGTGATGGTAGTGCCTTGGTGGTCTAGGGAGAGGATCTTAGCGATCGCCGTCATCTCAGCGGTTTGCCATGCGGTTTCCATGGCGGCGGCAACAGCAGGGGCATGGGCGGAGTCGGTTAAGGCTAGTAGGGTGGGGCCTGCACCACTAATCACCATGCCATAGGCTCCCGCCGCGATCGCCGCTGACTGTACCGCCTCATAACCGGGGATCAGGCTTTGGCGATAGGGTTGGTGAATCCGATCTGCCAGTGCCACCCGCAGCCATTCAGGTTTGCCGCTGTCCAAGCCTCGGATCAATAAGCCCAAATGGGCGGTGTTGAAAATGGCATCGGCGCGATCGTAATGGGGCGGCAACACCTGACGAGCAGCCTTGGTAGACAGTTCAAACTGGGGAATGGCGATCACCGGAATAATGTCAGCGTGCCAGGGAATTTGGCAAATCAGGTGGGTGGGCTGTAAACCGCTGGTGTCGCTGTTGGTGTTGTCACTATTGGTGTTGTCACTATTGGCGATCGCCGTAGCCAACTGACACCCCCCAATCAGAGCCGGAACCACATTATCGGGATGCCCTTCCATGGCGATCGCCAACTGCATCACCTCCCGCTGCCCCAAGGGTGACCCTGCCAGATAGTTAGCCCCCACCAATCCGCCCACAATCGCCGTCGCCGAACTGCCCAAGCCCCGCGCCAACGGAATCCCCATGTCAATGGCAATCCGCATCGGGGGCGGCGTTTTCCCCAACTGCTCATACAACCGGACAACCGCACGATAGGCCATATTGCTGGCATCTAGGGTCACCCGGTCTGCCCCCTGCCCCGTCACGACAATTTCTAGGGTTTGGTCTGCCTGGGACGGCGGTAAAGGCGCGAAGTGGAACTGATTGTAAAGCCCCAATGCCGCTCCGATACAATCAAATCCAGGGCCCAAATTAGCGGTGGTGGCCGGAACGGTCACTGTAACTCCCTGCATCCCAGTGCGCCCAGATTGATCAAGCACGGACATTTGTATCCCAGCCTTGTGTATCCCAGACATTATGTATCCTAGACTTGTGTGTCAT
>CAZJZR010000505.1:0-3785 GCA_964550475.1 uncultured bacterium | reverse complement strand
GAGATGGGTTATCGGGTTGGCTGGGCGAGATCGCAGCGGTGGGGGTGCCCAAATCGGAGCTTGGTTTATGGTGATAACCTGCTGTGTTGTAGGCGGTTGCTGACTTACGCTGTCGCTAAGCTGTTGAGCATCTAAATTGCATAATGACTTCTGTGAAGCCCTTACTGCAAGGCTTTTAAGGCGATCGGTACAGCACAGTTTGAACGACTGACAGCTTAACGCCTCCTACGTAAGAGAAGCGATCACGCTTACTTCAACTTGCTTACTTAAATTTTTCGTATTTTTTGTACGTATTTTCAAGATACTTTTACTTTCGTTAACAAAGCCACAATCTAGAAGAAACGTAGAATTACAGATATGATGTGAAAAACCATAACATATACTTAGCTTGTCTCTGTAGAAAACTTCTTAACCACTTTGTAGGACTTGCAAGCTGTCACACAACACAGGTTTATTTCCCTGAGTTACTTACTACCAGTTAAAGTTTCTCATGAATTCTTATTTTATATTTCTTGAGATATTTAGCTGTAGTTAAGTTTGTTGTTGACTTTGGAGACTAAATACTCAGCATTTTGATTTTGAAGTTCATGTTAGCAATTTAAATACTGCATAGATATGAATTTCGCTAGATCTCGTGCTGATAATTTCCTCTACTCAAATTTAGAACAGTTATGAAGAGTTTGCTCAGAAAGGGGTTCATTGCTACGTCTCTGATGTTTGCTATTAGTGGTTCTGCACTGATTGCAAATATTAAACCTGCAAAAGCAAATTTTTGCAATCCAACTATTGTGTCACAATCTTATAGCCTTGTTTACAGACGGGGTGCTATCTGGCGTACTTGTAAAGGATATGCCCTGATTTTCCAAAACGATGGAAATCTTGTTATTTACAATCCCTCACGTAAACCAATCTGGGCAACAGGAACAGAGAAAACGGGTGCAAATAGATTTGCTGTCCAATCCGATGGAAATGTTGTTCTTTATGTTGACAGTACACCTCTATGGGCTACTAATACTAGTGGTAAACCAGGTTCGCGGTTGGTAATGCAAGATGATGGAAATCTTGTCGTCTATCTTCCTACTAACCAGCCCATTTTCGACACTGGAACATGGGGTGGTCAAGTTAGAACATTCTCCGCATCTTATCAATGGTGGGAGCGTTCTACTAGCAGTTCTACAGTTACGAGTAGAGCAATTGGTGGAGGATTTGACGGGAGTGGAAATAGTAGCGGTCAACTCTATGTAAACCCACAAGCAATGTATTGGAACCGATCTCAGCGGTGGAATCTGAGAGATATGGGCGGTGGTCAGTTTATGCTCTTAAACGAGGCTAATGGAAAGCCGCTTGATGGAGGTGGAGCTAATGGGAGCCTCCCCTATCTTCATCCTCAGGTAATGACCACGAATCCTTATCAAAGATGGCGATTACAGCCGTCAAATGGTGGTTATATGCTTATTAATGTTGCCACAGGTCGTGCTCTGGATTCAGGTGGTGCAAACAGAACAGTTTATATGCACCCGACACCAATCTCTGGCAACAGTTACCATATCTGGGATCTCTCAAAACCTCCAAAACCTTCAGCACAAGGTGACATATCTCTGCCTTTTTCTAGAGGTCAAACTTGGTATGTTTGCCAGGGTTACAATGGGTCAGTCTCGCATCGAGGTTATCCAGCATTAGACTTAACAGTCGGGAGCACTGATTTCGGGAATAATAATTCGTGCTGGGCTCATGATGGCAACGTTAGTCGCTCAGCACGACAAGACGTTTTGGCTCCTGCAACTGGCACAATCAGTTGGGTAACCAAAGATCTAGTATGCTTATCGATTGATCACAACCGTAGTCTATTAATTGGTCACATTGATCATCAATTGAGTCGTGGTCAGAGTGTTAGTAAAGATTCTATCTTAGGAAAACTTTCTGTTGCTGTCTCCATCAACGGTGGTTTCTCTCATATACATCTTGAGGCTCGAAGGTCATCTAACTGTGCTGTAGGGACAGCAGTTCCATTTACCAGTCAGAATGGTTTTCAGCTAGAAGGTGTAGGAGATCTTCCCAATGGTAATGGTGAAACACATTGGAAACGAGCATTAACTCGCCCTTAAAAGGGCAGGGTGGGCATTGCCCACCCTACTGTTGAGATTCCCACCCTACGGTTTCTTCTCTGGCAGCATACACTTATCGGAATCGCAGCCAGCGGGACCGACCTCCAGCATCACGCCAGAATCGTAGCGACTGAGAGCCGTGTGGAAATCATCCACCCGTCGCCGTTGCTTCACCGCCAACAGTTCCGCATCATAGGTCGCCTTGTCGATCGGTTCAAACGGCAAGCGAGGGAACGTTTGGTGGTCATCGAACCGCGCCAACATCGCCACCGAAATGTAGCCCTCATCATTTTGGATCGTTTCGTAAATCCGCCGACCCAACGCCTGCATCTCCGCCTCCCGGAACTCAATCGTCGCCGACGTATTGTGTGCCGTGTAGTGCCGTTGCACCTGCATATAAAAGTCGAACTGCGCCAGAGCCGAGAACTGGGAAATATCGATTTGATCTGCCCCTGGCAAATTCGCCCAGGGCACCTCCACCGGAATCTCCACCAGCCACTCCGTACAGCGCGGGTCAAACGGATCATTTAATAGATGCCCGTTTTCATCCTTATCCGACTGCGACGGCACAATGCTGTAGCCATAGTCCAGACAGGCCAACGCCACCGCATCATTCTTGCGGAATGTAATCCGGCGGATAAACCGTTGCGCCTTGGGTGGATGCCATCCCGGCGATGCGCCCGTCAGCAGCGACTTAGTGCCAGCGGGTTGTACCGTCGTGCAGCGGTTGGGGCGTTTGAGGCCATGCTTGTCGCAATACCGCCACACCTCGCGATGCACCGTCTCCTTCCAGCGGTTCAGGTACTCCTGTTCCCCTTGCTTAAAGGCACGCCCCTCAGCCGTATCAGGACGACCCGCCTCCCACCAGCGCAACCATTCCACCCCAAAGGCATGGACAAAGAAGTCAAACAATCCGGTGAACGACACCCCCACAATTGGGTCAAGGTCACGGGATTTTTGGTAGCGCGGTTCCGCGAACTGGTGGTTCAGCAACGCCGCCACCGCCAATGCCCCAGCGGTAAACGCCTTGTCCTGGCTTTCATAGTCCAGCGGGTCAATTTGGTTTAAGTGTACCTCAGATAAGTTGCAGTGAAAATTTACACCAAGAATTTCTCCGCACGGATTCAAGCCATAGCGTTCCAATCGATGCTCTAGCTCATCCTCTGTCAGTTCCGGGTGATAACGATGTAACCAGCGTTTGGCCTCATCCCGACCCAAGCTGGTATAAATTTGCAAAAACTCTTGTTTAATGTCGGGGTGGTGCAACAAATCGGCATTGGCACGGGCGATCGCCTCTGGTGCGTACTGAATCGCGCCCTCACCGGAATAAAACTGCTTCTGCACCGCCTCCAGGCACTCCTGTTCCGACGGCTTGGCGTGGAACACACGGGTATGGTTCGCCATCCGCAGCGCGTCCCGTTCCGGGTCAATCCGCCAGTTGCCATCGGCATCCTGTTGCCACAGATTCGCCTTGGCATTGGCAAACGCCGCATCTTCACTGGCACCCTGCCGCATCCCCGCCGATCGCCGGATGTTCCCGGCCACAATCGTCACCGCTGCCTCATCAATCAGCAGACAGGCTTCCACCGACGTGAGTTGCCGCCCCACCGCCTTATTCAAAATCGCGGCGCAGCGTTCGTACAGTCCCGGCAACCGGATCGGATTGGCCACACCGCCAAA
>CAZJZR010000504.1:0-3787 GCA_964550475.1 uncultured bacterium | reverse complement strand
AACTTGTAGGGCAGGTCAGCGTAGGTGGCATGATCCAAAAACACATCGGCAATCATTTCCCCACCGCCTAAAAACGGCGGCATGGCGCGGAGGATCTCCAACTTGCCGTAGAGGAAACCGATCCCCGTGGGGCCACACATCTTATGCCCAGAGGCCACTAACCAATCGCAGTCGATCGCCTGCACGTCAATCGGCATGTGGGGCACACTCTGGCAGGCATCGATCAACACCTTGGCACCATAGTGGTGCGCCAGTGTGGTGATTTCCTCTACGGGATTGACACAACCCAAGGTATTGGAAACGTGAACCACGGAGACGAGTTTGGTGCGATCGCTCAGCAGCGTCTTATACTGCTCCAGATCAAAGTCGCCGCTGTCGGTCACTTCGACAAATTTCAGCACCGCTCCAGTTTTCTGGGCAATCAACTGCCAAGGAATCAGGTTACTGTGGTGCTCCATCACCGTCAGGATCACCTCATCTCCCCGCTGTAAGGTATTCAGCCCCCAGGCATAGGCCACCAAGTTAATCGCTTCGCTGGCATTGCGGGTGTAAACAATTTCCTGATGCGATTTGGCATTGACAAACCGGGCAATCTTTTCCCGCGCCCCTTCATAGGCATCCGTTGCCCGCATACTTAGGGTATGCACCCCCCGGTGGACGTTGGCGTTGTCCCGCTCGTAGTAGTGCCGCAACACATCCAACACCGCTGTCGGTTTTTGCGACGTGGCGGCATTGTCAAAGTAGATCAACGGCTTACCGTGGATTTCCTGGTGCAGGATCGGGAAATCGTCACGGACTTGGGCAGCGAGGGGCTTTTCTTGGGTCAAGATCATGGTTGGGGACGGGGAAAAACAATGGGGAGAATGCGGATTTCGGGTTGATCGGCATGGTCAGACAATCAACGGCTGCGATCGCTGTCAATTAATTTAATGACCGACCCGCTGCCGCACCTGTTGCATCAGGGTCGCTACCAACTGCGGCACCGGAATCCGCTCGATGATTTCCACCGCAAAGGCGTTGATCAGCAGTTGACGGGCACTGGCCACATCCAAGCCGCGACTTTGCAAGTAGAACACTTCTTCCGCATCCAATTGGCTGACGGTGGCTCCGTGGGCACATTTGACGTTATCGGCGACAATTTCCAACTGCGGTTTGGTGTCCACCTTGGCTCTGGGGGAGAGCAATAGGGTGCGGTTAAGCTGCCCCGCATCGGTGAGTTGGGCGGCTTTGGGCACAAAGATTTTGCCGTTGAAGATGGCGTGGGCGCGATCGCCAACAATCGCTTTGTGCAACTGGTGACTGCTGCCATAGGGACGGGTGAAGGCGATCGCGCTGTGGGTATCGGCCACCTGTTGATCGGCTACCACATTCAGGCTGTGCAGCGTCGTGTGGGCTTGTTCACCCGTTTGCACCACCTCCAAGTTGTGGCGGGACACCTGCGCCCCCAGACCGATGGCGACCCCGTGGTAACGGGCATCTCGCCCTTGGGAAATGGCCGTTTTGCCAATATGCACCGCCTCATTGTTTTCCCGTTGGATGCGGGCGTGGGTGACTGCCGCATTGGCCTCGACCCAGATTTCCGTCACCGCATTGGTGAACTGTGCCCCACTGCCCACGGAAACGTACTCCTCCACCAACGTCATCTGGCTACCGGACTCCGCCACCACCACACAGCGGGGATAAACCGCGCTGGGTTGGGCGTTGGGACTGGACAGGAACAGCAAGTGAATCGGTGCCTGGACTACGCTATTGCGGGGAATCCAGACCACGGCACCATCGGTAAAGCTGGCGGTGTTGAGAGCGGTGAAGATTTCTTCGTTGCCCTTTTGTTTGCCCAGGTAGTTAGCTAAACGGGTTTGCTGATCGGGGGTGAGGTGGCTGAGGGATGCCGCGATCGCCCCCTCCGGTAATCCGGCTACATCAGATAACTCGGCGGCGTACTGCCCGTTGACAAATACAAGGCGAATTGTGTCAGCCAGTTGCAGGTTCTCGATGTCGCTAGGCACAACGGTAGGGGCGACAGCAATGGGTTGAAACGGCACGCTGACCAGAGCCGACAAATCGGTAAATCGCCATTCCTCATCCCGGGCGGTGGGGACGGTTTGCTCGGAAGCCAAGGCCAATCCCTGTTGCCGCAAATCGGTTAGCCATTGGCTGCTTGGGGGGAGGGAGGGGCGATCGCGCAACAACCGCGCCAAGTAGGCCGCCCGATCAATCTTGGTAGTGGGTTGAGTTTCCACGCCATCCGCTACAGAAGACACTTGAATCGTCATTATGCACCCACCCCAACTGGTTCATCTTCGCGCACCCAGTCGTAGCCGCGTGCTTCCAGTTCCAACGCCAATTCCTTGCCGCCCGTGGTCAGGATGCGACCCGCTTCCATCACATGGACAAAATCGGGCACGATGTAGTCCAACAACCGCTGGTAGTGGGTGATCATCAGCACGGCATTGTCGGGACGGGTTAACTGATTCACCCCATTGGAGACAATTTTCAGCGCGTCAATGTCTAACCCCGAATCGGTTTCATCCAAAATCGCCAATTTGGGTTCTAGTAAGGCCATTTGCAGGATTTCGTTCCGCTTCTTTTCCCCACCGGAAAATCCTTCATTCACACTGCGGCTGAGGAAGGCGGGATCCATTTTCACCACGTCCAACTTTTCCCGCACCAAATCATCAAAGTCGAGGGCATCTAATTCTTCTTTTCCTGCCGCTTTCAACCGGGAATTGTAGGCGACTCGCAAAAAGTCTAAATTGCTGACACCCGGAATTTCTAAGGGATATTGAAAGGCCAAAAATACGCCTGCCCGTGCCCGTTCTTCCGGTTCCAGTTCAAACAAATTCTGTCCCAAGAATGTGACTTCGCCACCCGTTACGGTGTAGGCGGGATGGCCTGCCAAAATTTTGGAAAAGGTGCTTTTCCCGGAACCATTTGGCCCCATGATCGCGTGGATTTCTCCGGCTTTAATTTCCAGATTTAATCCTTTCAGGATGGGGGTACCATCCACGTCAGCGGTCAAATCGTTGACCGATAAAATAACCTCACTGTTCTCAATAATCACAAGCGTTCCTCATATCCTCTTAACTGCGCGTTTTGAATTTGTCTACTTTCAATCCCCCGTGTAGGATGCGTTAGGCTATGCCGTAACGCATCGATGCGAGATGGTGCGTTACGGCGTTGCCTTTAGCGAAGCCATGCCGAAGGCTATACACACCCTACGGTGGTTGGATTAATCCGACATTAATGCCTGGGTATAAGCTGTTACGGCATCATATTGATCTGGCAGGTTGGCATAGCGTACTAACAACCCCAAATCTAAATCTGGCAACAATTGACTCTGAAAAATTTGTGCGTATCCCTCCGATGTCAAACTGTATAGGGTGAGTCGCCCCTGTTCCCAAAACCACACTTCTGGGATACTAAATCGGCGATAGCAGTCCAGTTTGTTAATGCCGCCACTGGTAATCACAACTTCGATCGCTAAATCGGGTTTGCTCTTTTTACTGCCAATGTTGTACGACTCATCCGGTTGGCGGCGGGCGCGATCGCCTGCTTCTCCCAGTAATACCCGACCACGAATATAATGCCGAATTGAAATGGCTCTTAAATAAGCTTCCAAGAGGCAAGAAATTGTGGATTTAATTTCTTCGTGTTCCTCACTAATGGTTGCAATTTCTACACTGCCATCCAGGTAAGAAAGACGGGTTCCGGGAATCTCTTGGAAGACGGTGGCGATCGCTTCAAATTGTTCCCACGTCACACCATAGAAGACGGAACACGCCTCTTC
>CAZJZR010000503.1:0-3796 GCA_964550475.1 uncultured bacterium | reverse complement strand
CCAAAGCCTACGTCGAGCGGGAACAAATCCACGACCAAACCCTGGTTGCGGTGGCCTGCGGTGCCAATATGAACTTCGATCGCCTGCGATTCGTCGCCGAACGCGCCGAATTTGGCGAAGACCGGGAGGCGATTTTTGCCGTCGCCATCCCAGAGGAACCGGGCAGTTTGCGGCGGTTTTGTGACTGCATTGGCAAGCGCAACCTCACCGAGTTTAACTACCGGATTGCCGACCAAAAAGAAGCCCACATCTTCGTTGGCTTGCAAATCCAAAACCGTGCCGATGCCACCGCCATGGCCAGCAAATTTGAGTCCTGCGGCTTCAAAACCATCGATTTAACCGACGACGAACTAACCAAACTGCACCTGCGCCACATGGTCGGCGGCCATTCCCCCCTCGCCCACGACGAATTGCTGTATCGGTTTGAATTTCCCGAACGTCCCGGCGCGTTAATGAAATTCGTCACCTCCATGAGTCCAGATTGGAATATCAGCCTATTCCATTACCGCAACAATGGAGCCGACTATGGGCGGATTGTAGTGGGCGTGCAAGTGCCACCGGATGAAATGGCCGAGTGGCAAGTGTTTCTGGACAGCTTGGGCTATCGCTGTTGGGATGAAAGCCAAAATCCGGCCTATAAATTATTTTTGGGGTAACTGGTTTGAAGTGCTGCTGGCAATGGAGACCCATATGGCTGCGAGAGGAATTGAACAAGCCAAAGCGAAACTCCGTTCTTTTTTGTCCTGTCTTGCGGTGGGAGCCATTGCAATTAATTAAATTGATACCCAATTGCTTGGACAAATGCAAAACGTGGGGTAGTATAACTGCGGATCAATAACTCACACACTAGAAAATCTACTGTTTGAGTTTCTAACCCTTCGACTTCAAGTCCTATTCAATTGCTATTTCCTTAGTTGTCACTTCCTGGTTGCTGAGGTTTGAACTGATGCAGCGTAACTTCTCCCTCGCCAAACGTAATTACTTTTCTGTGCTCTCCAAAGGACTCCGCCAAACGACATCATCGGGTTACTCTCAATTGACTCGATTAACGAGTGTTTTTTGTCTCAGTGCTCTAGGGATTCTGGGTTTAGGGGCGATCGCCCTGGAACAGTATCGAGTTGATGCAGTGGAAGTCAATACCACGCCCGTTTCCTCTGGCAGTATTTGGCGATATGCCTCGTTCCCGGTCGAAAATTTTCAAGGCTACACCTCCCCCTTTGGCTATCGCCAATCGGCCACGGGTGGTTCTGGACAAGAATTTCATTATGGACTCGACTTTGCCGCCCCAGAAGGCAGCTACATCCGCAACTGGTGGACGGGTCGAGTGGTCGAAGTTTCCGATGACAGCAACTGCGGTACCTCTGTGGTCGTGCAGTCAGGAGCATGGGAACACATTTACTGTCACATGCAAGGGCGTGTGGAAATCATGAACGGCCAACGCTACATGGTAGACCGAACGGGTGGGGTACAAATCGCCGAAGGCCAACAAATTCCGGCAGGCGCACGGATTGGGCGCGTTGGCATGACTGGACGCACCACCGGCCCGCATCTCCATTGGGGATTAAAGTATTCCAGCCAATGGGTTGACCCAGCGGTGGTTTTGCGAGCCATGTATGTTGCTCAAGCAGAAACGAACACCATTTCCACTCGCCCCTAGTTATGTAGAAATACTTCCATAGTTTGAGTTAGTAAGACCGCTCCTCAGACGAGGCGAAGTGGACAACATGAAACAATTCCTTGTTATCCGTGCGATTACTCCGTCAATGATGCCGTTGCACTACTGACACAAATGTCATGTTGCTTACCTCTTCTCTTGCCGTTCTTACGGATATGGGTTGATTGACCGTGGGGGCATTGCATCGAAAGATAATCCTAAGTCATCCCTCTATGCAACGCCCTGAATTGCCTGAATCTGCGTTAGTGCTTCGCCATCATCTGTTCCACAAAGTTGGTGTAGACATCACCGCGCAGAAAATCCTCGTTTTCCAGGATTTTTTGGTGGAAGTTGATGGTAGTGGGTAGGCCAGTGATGGCGCATTCCCGCAGGGCGCGTTTCATCCGTTTGATGGCAGCGGGGCGATCGGGACCCCAGACAATCAGTTTGCCAATCAGCGAATCGTAATAGGGCGGAATTTCGTAGTCGGTGTAGACGTGGGAATCCATCCGCACGCCGGGGCCACCGGGAGCCAGGTACCCGCTAATCCGTCCGGGGTGGGGGCGGAAGTTGTGGTCGGGGTCTTCGGCATTAATCCGACATTCGATCGCGTGTCCCTTCAGCACCACCTGATCTTGGGTGAGGCTGAGTTTTTCGCCTTGGGCAACCCGCAGTTGTTCGGCAATTAAGTCCAACCCGGTGATCATTTCCGTCACCGGATGTTCCACCTGAATCCGGGTGTTCATTTCCATGAAGTAGAAGTTGCCAGATTTATCCAGCAAAAATTCCACTGTGCCTGCTCCAACGTAGTTAATTGACTTGGCGGCCATCACAGCCGCCTTACCCATTTGTTGGCGCAATTTGGGCGACAGGGCGGGGCTGGGGGCTTCTTCCAGCAATTTTTGGTGGCGGCGTTGGATGGAGCAATCGCGTTCGCCCAGGTGGATGACGTTGCCGTGGCTGTCGGCGAGGATTTGGAATTCGATGTGGCGCGGACGTTCAATAAACCGCTCTAGGTACAGTCCAGGGTTGCCAAAGGCCGCTTCCGCTTCCCCTTGCGCCGCTAGGAACAGTTTAACCAAATCGGCTGGATCGTGCACCAGGCGCATCCCCCGTCCGCCACCCCCTGCGGTCGCTTTAATCATCAACGGATAGCCAATCCGTTGGGCGATCGCGATCGCTTCCCGTTCATCCAGCACCAACCCGTCACTGCCGGGAATGGTGGGAACTTTCACCCGTTGCATGGTGGCCTTGGCGTTGGACTTGTCCCCCATGGAACGAATCGCATCCGGGGAGGGGCCAATGAACACGAGTCCATGGTCGGCGCAAATTTCGGCAAAGCGGGCATTTTCTGCTAAGAAGCCATAGCCGGGATGGATTGCGCCCACATTATGGGTGAGAGCCGCCGCCATGATGTTGGGGATGTTCAGGTAGCTCTTACTGCTGGGGGGATCACCAATGCACACTGCTTCGTCCGCCATCTGCACATGCAGGGCGTGGCGATCGATGGTGGAATGCACGGCTACGGTGGAAATGCCCATTTCTTCACAGGTGCGAAGAATCCGTAAGGCAATTTCTCCCCGATTCGCAATCAAAATTTTTGAAAATCGCATTTCTTAGCAGACGTGGTTTAGCCAAATGTGATCGTTAAAGATGACCAAAGGATGATCGTGCAGGTCTATAAAGTGGCTAAAAGGTCTGGTTTCTCCAGCCAGGAAGGCCGGGAAACACAGACCTGATTTAAACACTTCTGATACTCGATCCTACTATGTCAGGGGTAATCTAGCTCAGGGGCGATCTAGTGCTGAAGGGATGATTAGCCGCGATCGCAGTTAAGGCGTTGGAGATCAATCCGGTTCTCTCACCGCCATCTTGAGCTATTCGCTAATCGCTGAACCAGTCCGTGACTCGATCAACTGACCTCGCCCAACGCGCTTTGGGTGACTTCGACGTAAATGTGCTCTAGGCGCACGGGTTGGCGACTGATGGAGTCGAGGGCAATGCCGTCAAACCGGGCGATGATGTCCCGCAGTTCCAGCAATTCCGGAATCCAAAACACCAAGTCGTTGCCGTATCGTCGCACAGTGAAGCCGTTTTCTTGGGCACGGGCGATCGCCGCTGGCTCGTCTGGCGTGGCCACCA
>CAZJZR010000502.1:0-3814 GCA_964550475.1 uncultured bacterium | reverse complement strand
CTGTTGGACAGCAGCGGGGAGGAAGTAACCCGTCAGTATCGCCAAAATCAGGTAGAGGGCAAGGGGGTAGAGGATGGAGGTGGAGGACGTGGGAGAGTGGGAGAGTGGGGGAGCGGATGAGTGGGGGAGGGAATGGGTGTAGCGGCGTGGCCACAGCAGGGTGCGGAGGAGGAGGAACAGGGCGATCGCTAAGGCGAGCACGCTTAAGCCAGTGTTGACAGGAAGTTGAACCAGCGTGTCGGTATAGCCCGCACCATAGACCGCACCTCTGGGGGAATACAACAGTTGGAAGCGGGAGAGCCAATAACCGAGGGCGATCGCGGCCATCAATCCACTACCGAGGGCATGGAGGTGGCGCAGTTGGGCGGAGGAAAAGCCGATGAAGCGACCTTGGCTGATACTGTCGCCAGACAGTAAATAGACCAATGTAACCGAGAGGAAGGCATAGAGCACAATGGCTCCCAGCCAAAACCACAGCAGTTGCCAGACCGGGAACTGAAAGATGTAAAAGCTTAAATCGTGGGCAAACAAGGGATCGACGTGATTAAACGCGATCGGGTGGAGGGCAGGCAAAACCCGCATCCATTGCCCAGCCCCAATCAGGGCAAACCCTAAGCCCAACAGAACAGCGATCGCGCTCAAGCTCAGGTAGGGTTGCCACAACAGAGGAATTGCCAGTCCCAACACCAACCATCCCTGCCAAGGGCGTTCTGACAAGCTCAGTGCTTGTCGCCAGAGGGTAGACAGTTTGAAGGGGGGCGGCAAGGTTGGTAACGGCGAGTCGCTGGACGGTTGCCAATAACCCACCATGGCCTGCCCAACGTGCAACACCAAACAGCCCAGCACCAGACTGATGCCAATTCCCAAGGCCAGGAGCCACGGTAGACTGAGCGTGTAGGGGCGAGTGGGGGCGGTCACTGGAACTGTGGTTAACGGCATGGGATGTTGCCAACGGCGTGCCAAAGCCAAATTTCCCAGTAATAGTCCCCATGTACCTAGCAGGGCGATCGCGCCCAAACCGGCCTGAGTCAGTAACCGCAGCCAAAACAGTTGGCTGTACTGTACCTCATCAAACCACAAGGCTTCTACCCCTAGCCGTACCGCCAAGTCCAGCCCAATCAACCCAGCAATCGCCAAACCAAGAACCGTCAGGATGATTGATTGGTTGATTTTTTTCCTGCTCATCCCCTCACCCTTTGGGTACAGTCCACTCCCCACAATGCCAAATCTCTGGGGCGATGGCAACTGCATGAGGGGGAATTGGGCATGGGTAATGGGTAATGGGTGCAGCGATCGCGGGTGATGAGGTGACAACTGCTAGGGGCTGGGGTGGATGGCTCAACAGATCTGCCGCCTTGGCAAGGGTTCTGACGTTGGGGGAGGAGCCAAAACCCCAAGGCTCTGTCAACCGCATTATTACTCTCTCCAGAGTGAATTTCCTGATCACCGCTGCACTGCGTTGTTTTAAGAAGACAACGATGTGGATGATAGCAGTAAATTATGAGCAGTCTATGCTTATTGGCCGCAGGGATGTTGGCAGAGGTTCCCCTGCCACCTGTGACCCCTCCAGATGTTCCCTTTCCCCTGTTACAAAATCTTTCCTTCCGCAATACTCTGACAGCAGATTTTTCTTGTCTGTCGGCTGGGTTGCCCAAGTTGGTACCCGATGGCATCGAACCATTACCGGAATTTGGTCAGCCAGTTAATCAAGCCAATGGCGATCGCCGCTTAACCCGCGAATTGGTAGCCCAGCAACTTCCAGAGACGCAGGTGGGCGCGATCGCAACGCTGGCTGTGGACAGCCCATCCCATCGCACAACCAACGGTAATCGCTGGGTTAACGCCAATCTCACGGCTGATCCAAATGCTAATGCCAACCTGTTAACGGCTGAACAATGGCTAGACGATTTAGTGCCCCGGACTCCCGGACGCGCGGCTGTTAACAGCCAACCCGTATCTCCAGAGACGTTTGGCAATCCGGTATTACTGAATCGTCCGCGATCGGGGATTCAACTCTATCACCAACGACTGGCGGCGTTGCAAGCAGGCTATGTCTACACGCGGCTGGCTCCTGATAGTTTCGAGTCAACCTGGATGAATGCCAGTGGGCATCCTGGCTATGCCCATTGGAAAAACTTGTTGGCGCAAGAGGCCAGAGCCGTTGCCAAAGGACAGGGCAATAATCGCTTAGGCGTAGTGGTCGGCGATTCCCTCAGTATGTGGTTACCCGCCAACGGCCTGCCCAAGGATACCCTGTGGCTAAATCAAGGGATTTCGGGTGATACGACTTCTGGGATTTTGCAGCGGGTGTCAGCATTTGCCGAAACCCGTCCGGATGTGATTTATGTGATGGCGGGCATTAACGATTTACGGCGCGGAGCCAGTGATGCAACGATTCAAGCCAACTTGCGCCAAATTGTCCGTAAGTTACAACGCCAACACCCCAACGCCCAAATCATTCTGCAATCGATTTTGCCGACTCGGTTTGCGGCTCTACCCAGCCAACGGATCTATCGGCTAAATCAGGACTTGGCCGCGATCGCCCTCGCTGAGGGCGCACAGTTTATGGACTTGACCTACTACTTCATGGATGGGCAAGGCGTGTTGCGTCGGGATCTGACCACGGATGGCCTGCATTTGAATGCACGGGGCTATCAGGTATGGCAAAACATCTTGCAACAAGCCGATGCCCAACTGGCTCAAGCCCGCAAACGACCACTGCCTGCGTAAATCTCCCTGCTAATCTGAAGAACTGTAACGGTTCTTGAAAAAATACTCAGACTAGCGCAAGTGCAATGGTAGGATTCCTTCAAAACTGCTTTATAAAACGTCGAGAGTAAGCGAATGACAGAACCTCTGACTGGACAAGCACCATTGTTTGGCGGTAGCACTGGCGGCCTATTAACTGCGGCTGAAACGGAAGAGAAGTACGCCATTACTTGGACTAGCTCGAAGGAGCAAGTGTTCGAAATGCCCACGGGTGGCGCGGCCATTATGCGGGCAGGCGAAAACCTGCTTTACCTGGCTCGTAAGGAGCAATGTTTAGCTCTGGGAACCCAGCTTCGTACCAAGTTCAAGCCCAAAATTGAAGACTATAAGATCTATCGTGTTTTCCCGAATGGCGATACCCAGTATCTCCATCCTGCCGATGGCGTGTTCCCTGAAAAGGTGAATGCAGGCCGCACCGCAGTTGGGTCTAAGAGTCGGAACATTGGCGCAAACGTTGACCCCGCGAAGGTCAAGTTCAGCGGCAAGGCTCCCTACGATTTGGACTAAATAACATTTGCTGAATTCGACTGCTGAATTCAACTTAACGTAACTGGTCACATCTCCCTAGAGGAATAATGCTGTGGGTTGCTCCCGCAGGTTCTTCCCCTAACGGGGAGTGAACGGTTACCAATCAATCAATAGTTTTCTTGCTTTGTGCTGAAGATTTGATTTGGTCTCCCCCCTTCCTGTAGGGGGGATTTTTTTATGCGATTAATTTGTAACCGTTCACTCCCCATCAGGCTACTGTGTATACATAAGTGATCGAATCTAGTCAGAGCCAATGCCGAGCCGCCCCCTAGCCCCCAATTCTGGGGGAACAGAAATCCAAAGTCCCCCAGAATTGGGGGATTTAGGGGGCTAAACAGCCCTCCGCGACAGTAGTTTCAACTTGTGTATACACGGTAGTCCCATCAGGGGAGGAACAAGCGGGCGTAGCCCGCAACACTTTTCTGGTGTTGCTGAATAGCAGGATGAATTGAAACTTCGTTTCAATTCATCCAACTCTTAGCTCATCCCTAAATTCAGCAACGCCACTTTTCTTATG
>CAZJZR010000501.1:0-3815 GCA_964550475.1 uncultured bacterium | reverse complement strand
ACGAAAGTTTGGTGCGGCTGTCCAACTGTCCCGTGGTGCAATTCCGAGGCGGACGGCTCTACCCAATTCGGCGATAGTACCGATGTCGGTTAGCAGGGGTAACCCTAAGCGTTGGTAGAAATAAGCGTTGGTAGAAATATCAGTTCATGGTTTTAACACTCTGAAAAAACTTGGTGAATTCTTTGTGCCTTCGTGTCTTAGAGGCTGTTTGAAAAGGTATCTAGAACGTTGATTTTGCGTGCGCCTCGCGCACGCAAAATCAACTTTTCAAACAGTCTCTAAGAGACTGTTTGAAAAGTGTCTGGCGGTTAAAACCGCGACTACGTGAACAAAGTCCGCCTACGCGGACTGAAGAAAATCAAGGGTTTCCATAACCTGCGTAGGCAGGTTTTGTCCGTATAGCCGCGACTTCAGTCGCCAGGGCTACATCAAATAGGGCTTTTAAAACACCCTCTTAGTGGTTCATCCAACTTTTACCACCAAACCACTAAGACACCAAGGATGCACAAAGGAACCTGAGTCAGTTCTTTGAAGTTCTTGCTTGACAAGTCCTAACTCCGGCAATTGCTGGATCTTCTGTAACCCGATGGGTTTAACCTGCATTATTCACGACAATTTACTGGAAATTCCGAAAACCGTAGGAGCAGCCTCCTGCTCATTGGTGTCAACTTAGAATGTAACCTCGACTGCCACAGGCAATGAGGGAGACTTAAAAAAGCCTTATTCAGCGAGGATTTCGAGAAACCTATAAAGAACTGGACTTATGTATACCTGGACTTATGTATACACGGTAGCTCAATCTCCCTGAGGGCATTCTTCCCACAGCGTTGTGGTTTGCCGCAAACTGGTGTATTTCCCGTTACCCAAAATTAAGTGGTCTAGCAAGGGAATTTGCAAGAACTGGGCACCGCTTAACAATTGCCGCGTCAGTTGCAAATCATCTGGACTCGGTTCTAAATTGCCAGAGGGGTGGTTATGCGCCACGATCGCCCGCGTCGCCCCCTGCCGAATTACTTCCCGAAAAATTTCCCGTGGTGGAGCCAGGGTTTCAATCGCGCTACCCACGGTGATCACCCGTGTCCCCAACAGACGATTTTTCACATCCAACATGAGCACGGCAAAGTGTTCTTGTTCTGCCCACATTAAATGATGACTCAGCGCATCCGCCGCCGCTTGTGGACTTTCAATTGGAGTCCGTTCCATCGGGCGGGATTGATAAGCTCGTTTCCCTAACTCAATTCCCGCCAAAATTGTTGCCGCCTTTGCATCACCAATTCCATGGATTTTTTTTAGTTCCTCCGGGTGGATATCGCGTAACATTTCTAGCGGTGGCCGTTGGTCTTGACCTAATTCTTTCAAAATATGCTGCCCCAATCCAATGGCAGATAACTTACCTGCGCCTTGTCCTGTTCCCAGTAACAACGCGAGTAACTCTGCATCACTTAGAGATTTAGCTCCCTGCGTTAGTAAACGTTCGCGAGGACGTTCTGTTTCCGGCAAGTCGGCAATTCGCAAACTGTAGGTCATAGATGCACACTCACTCGATCAAGTTGAGCTAAAGAATATTGGTTTCACAGGCTGGAGGGATGGCAGTTCAGTCTCCTGCTCTCCCGATCAGTACCCGCTCAGTGCAGTAACGGTATGCCACTGATGCTTGTATGCCCAAAATTGGCACGATCAGCAACATCCCCCCGTAAACCGCTGCTGAATCAGCCATTTACAGCCACTATGCCCAGCACGGCGACCACGGGACGATGTTGCAATTGGGGCACCGTATCTCCATTGGCCGTTTGGCGTATTCCTCAGCGGGCTGACATTCCGACTTTGACTGCTTGCTATTTCAAGCTGCCTTTGGCCGTGTTCGGAGTGGGTCGAAGCTGACAGGTTCTGATCGCCTGCTTTAAAACGACGGGATGGTGTGGGTATACCCACACCATCCCAAGTGGCAACCAGCATCTAAGCCAGAGTGTAGATCGTTTACAGGCCATCTACCCTGAACCATTGGCTACCCCATACAGGGATCTGCCGCACCTCCTTCACAACAACTGGTGATGGCTACATGTGTCTGTTGATTTGATCAACGGGTAGATTGCCCACTGATGACGGTGAAGTTGTGGTGGGGAGAAGTCCGAGGTAGCGCAACCCTCCCAACCGGAGTTCACCGCCCCAACGATTCACCCGAACTCGGTGCCTTCAGCCAATGTCGCCGCCGCAGGTTGTTCAGATCTAAGCAACCTTCACTTTGACAATTTTGTGTTGCTCGGCTTCTGCCTTCGGTAAAGTGAGCGTCAAAACACCGTTCTTGTATTCCGCATCCACCTTGTCATTTTGGATTCGCACAGGCAGCGGAATGACCCGTTGGAACTTGCCATAGCGGAATTCGGTGCGAATGTGGCCGTTTTCTTCCGTTTTCGTTTCAGACTTGCGTTCGCCTTTAATCGACACGGACTCAGCGGTAACTTGGATGTCGAAGTCGTCGGGTTCCAAACCGGGGACTTCCAGCCGCAGATTCAGAGCTTCCGGGGTTTCTTGCAGTTCAGCCGGGGGGATGAACGCACTAGCGATTCCGGTTTCGGTCGGTATCGTGGCCCAACCTTCCAACAGACGATTCATTTCCCGTTGCAGCGTATCAATTTCGCGGAACGGTTCCCAGCGAATAAGTGCCATACGTTTACCTCCTCGTTTCATCTGAATTCCTTTAGTAACAATCAGTTGGATCAAATGGTTGGATGATGTAGGACTTAGACTTGCTTCGTTCCTCTGTTATTAACGTATCAAATCCGCTCAGCATCAGGAGTTCGGTTGTTTCGCAGTCAATAGGCGCAATTCCCGCACCCCCGCGATCGCGGCTCCACATCAGCACTCCAGCAACAGCATCGACCATGGCACAATAAAGAGCGATTCTGTAAAAAGCGATTCTGTTTGTGAAGAGGTAAGCGTTGCCTGTGGCTATTGATGTTTTAGCGGCATCCAGTTCTCCCACATCGCCATGGAAAACCTTGTGGGCGGATACGTTGACGATTTTTTGGGGCGATTGGTTAGAGCTACGTGCCCGGATCACCCAAGTCGCCGCCTCTGGTTTGGTGTCACCGCTGATTTACATCATGGCGTTTGGGTTGGGCTTGGGAAATTCCATTCGTCCCGGTGGGGGGTTAATTGATGCTGGGTATGATTCCTATTTGGAATTCATGTTGCCGGGGATGGTGGCGTTGTCGTCGATGACGATTAGCTTTGGCGGCACCACATTCTCGATTTGCGGCGATCGCCTGTTCAGCAAAACCTTTGAAGAAATGCTGCTGGTGCCCGTCCATCCATTGGGCTTGTTCTTGGGCAAAATGCTGGCGGGGGTGTTGCGTGGCTTAATGACCTCGGCTTCCGTGATTTTGGTGGCGATTTTGTTCACTGGGAAACTGTGGAGTTTTCTGAATCCGCTATTTTTATTCCTGTTGGTGTTGAACTGTGCCGTGTTTGCCGGATTAGGCGTAATCATCGGCCTCTCAGTCAAATCCCTGGAAAGCGTCGGCATCTACAACAACTTTTTGATTGTGCCGATGTCCTTCTTGGGAGCCACCTTCTTTGATCCCAGCACCTTACCCGTGGGACTGAAAGTGGTGGTCTATTGCCTCCCCCTCACCTACACCAGCATCGGCCTCCGCTCCGCCGCCCACCTGCCCCTCTCCCAGTTTCCCTGGTACACGATTCCCGTGTTGGCCGTGGTCGCGATCGCCCTCTCCCTCGCAGGGGCACGCAAATTCGCCAGCCAACAAGACTAAACCGATTGGCGATTTTAGATTTGGGGTAACTGCCCAGATGCC
>CAZJZR010000500.1:0-3817 GCA_964550475.1 uncultured bacterium | reverse complement strand
ACATCCGATTTTGATCCGTGCAACGGGTAATGTAGGCTGGTAGCATGATCCCAGACTAAAATTCGTAACCGTTCACTGCCCGGCAGGGGAGGAAGCAGCGGGCGTAGCCCACAACACTTTTTTCCTCGGGACTTTTTTCCTAGGGAAATATGAACGGTTAGCAAAATTCCTGATCCTCAATGATTTTGTGTTTGAACCGATAACCTTGTAGGGGCGAAGCATTCCGGCCATCATTGTTCGGTCATTCGCTAACTTAACTACCGGAATGCTTCGCCCCTACGTTGGGCAACACAAATTTAATTAGAACCAGCAAAATTCAATTTTTATAAGATAAGCAGTTGAATCCCATGCTCCCTGTCAGTGAGAAGACATTTAAACAAGAAGTTTTAGACTCATCGATCCCCGTTTTGGTGAATTTTTGGGCACCGTGGTGTGGCTTATGTCGCCGTATTACGCCCATCCTGCAAGGCTTCCAGTCAGACTGGATTAGCTCGGTCAAGGTGGTGAGTGTGAATGCCGACGAGAATCTTAAGCTGGCCAATACCTATCGCCTAACCACCTTGCCCACCCTGCTACTGATTCGGGATGGAGAGGTAACCTATCGCTTGGATCATGTGATTGATCAGCGGGAATTACGGTTGAACTTGGATCGCGCCCTGGCTACGGAGACATTTTCGTTTTCTTCGGAAGCTCGCTATTGATCACTATTGATCAATTGATCACACTCACAGCTTGCCGTGTTCCTATCGGCAGCGGTGAACCAACAAATCCCTCAACCGGCAAGGAACTCTAGTTCCTTGCCGGTTTTAGTTTGAGTCAGAGCTATGACAGTCAGAACCATGCCAGACGGTGGCCTAAAACTCCCCTGCCAGTGCCGCCACACAGCGATCGCACACCAGCGGATGCGCCTCTGACTGACCGACGGTGGTGGAGTAGTTCCAGCAGCGATCGCACTTGTGGCCATCGGCATTCACCACACCCACACCGAGGGTTTCGGTTTGGCTAGTGTATTTCACGTCCTGCAAGGTCGCGGGACTATCCAGCAGTTCTACTTGGGAGGCGATGAACAGATAGCGCAATTCATCCACGCCGTTACCCGTCAGTGTCGGGGGATCCTGCAATTCCAGCGTTAAGCTGGGCGGTTCAGTCGCCATCGCTACTGGAGCCGTAACCGGGGTTGGGTCGGGCAGGACAATCTCTGGCTGGTTTTCGGGCTGGCTTCCGGGTTGGGTAGTTGGAGATTCAGTCACCGCCGATGTATCCGCATCCGTGGCGCGATCGCCCAAAATCTTCTGCACCACAGTTTGTAACCATGTCCAAACTGCTTGGCGATCGCGGGCACGCACGGCATAGCGCAGCACCACAATCAACCCGACCAATTGGAAGGTGGGAGCCAACAGCGGCACCTCGTTCAACGCTGCAATCACAGCCGCCAACACCTTCAGGCCAATAATCGTCACCACCACACCCCCTGCCACCAGTACAGGCAGGCGATAGGTTTGGAAGAATTCGCCCCAATCATCGGGCAGGCTGTTGACCAGTTGATTCACCTGGGCAAGTAACTGCTGGAGTTGATCGGGGGCATCGACGACCTCCGGAATGGTCGCCTCTGCTTCCTCCAGATCGGCATCGCCCATAAATTCTTCGACTGCTGTTGGTGCTGGTGTCGAGGATGGAGGCGTGTCGGGGGTTGGTGCAGGCTGGGGTGTAGCGGTTGGCAGGGTCACCGCTGCCACCGGATTCATCGCCTCTAGCTGCTGGCGCAGGTCGGCATCGGCCACATACAGCAGCACCTTAGCCTCTAGGGAAGCCCCGATCGCCTTTTCGCTGCGGGCGCGTTCCATCACCTTGTTAACTTCGGCGCGGATGTCGCGCAGGGTTTGCCAACGGTTGCCCAAGTCGGGATTGCGCCAACTGTCATCCACCTGCACCCAACCAGCGGCAAATACGGATTTGTGGGGCGTGGCGTAGGGTAACGCTTGCCAGATATCTTCCGCCATGTGACAGAGGACAGGCGCGATCGCCTTGGCCAGATTTTCCAGGGCGATCGCCAGCACCGTTTGGCAACTGCGGCGGCGCGGCGCATCTACGGCACTGATGTACAGCCGATCCTTGGCGATGTCCAAATAGAAGTTGGACAGATCGACCACGCAGAAGTTTTGGATGGTTTGGAAGAAGCGGAAAAATTGGAACGTGTTGAAGGCATCGGTGACTTCATCGAACACCTCGGTCATCCGGTGCAGCAGGTAGCGATCCAGTTCCGGCAGTTGGTCGTAGGGGACGCTGTGTTGGGCGGGATCAAAGTCGTGCAGGTTACCCAGTAGGAACCGCGCCGTGTTGCGGATCTTGCGGTACACATCCGACATTTGTTTCAGGATGGTCTTACCGATGGGCACGTCGTTGGAGTAGTCCACCGACGACACCCACAACCGCAGCACATCGGCTCCGTAGGCGGGTTCCTGTTGCTGATTCTTGCCGCCCTCAATCACAATCCGGGGATCCACCACGTTGCCGAGGGATTTGCTCATCTTCCGCCCCTGTTCATCCAGGGTGAAGCCGTGGGTGAGCACCGCTTTGTAGGGGGCGTGGTTGTTGACGGCAACGCTGGTGAGCAAACTGGACTGGAACCAGCCCCGGTGTTGGTCGGAGCCTTCCAAATACAGGTCGGCGGGATAGGGCAGGGCATAGCCATGGCCATTGCCACCCATCAGCACCGCTGCCCAGGAGGAGCCGGAGTCGAACCAGACATCCATAGTGTCGGTGCCTTTGCGGTAGCGGCGATCGCTGTTCCGATACGATTCCGGCAACAACTCTTCCACAGGCAAATCCCACCAGGCATCGGAGCCTTTTTCGGCAACGATCGCTTGGACATGGCCGATGGTGTCTGCATTCAGCAGTGGTTCCCCCGTCTCTTCGTCGTAAAACACAGGGATCGGCACGCCCCAACTGCGCTGGCGGGAAATACACCAGTCGGAGCGTTCCCCCACCATGGACGTGATCCGGTTTTCCCCTTGGGCGGGAATCCACTGGACTTGGGCGATCGCCTTCAGAGCTTCTTCCCGGAATCCTGCCACCGAGGCGAACCACTGTTCCGTCGCCCGGAAAATCGTCGGTTGTTTGGTGCGCCAGTCGTAGGGGTATTTGTGGACGTAGGGTTCTTCCTTCAGCAAACTGCCAGCGGATTTCAGGGCATCCACCACAGCGGCATTGCCCTCCTTCAGCACATTCAGTCCGGCAAACTCACCCGCCTCTTCAGTAAACCGGCCATCGCCATCCACTGGAGCCAAAATCGGCAGACCGTAGCGTTGACCCACGGCGTAGTCTTCCAAACCGTGACCGGGGGCGGTATGTACCAAGCCCGTCCCCGATTCCGTGGTGACGTAATCGCCGCCGATGACGATTTCACTTTGGCGATCGTAGAGCGGATGGCGATAGGTGGTGTGTTCCAGGGTCTTGCCCATCACCGTGGCTTGCACGCTCAGAGTGGTGCCCAGGGTCGCCGCCAATGGTTCCACCAATTCAGAAGCAACGATCAAATACTTAAACCGACCGGGGTGGTGTTCGCCCAATTCCACCACGGCATAGACCAGATCCGGGTTGACGCTGACCGCTAGGTTGGCGGGAATCGTCCACGGGGTGGTCGTCCAGATCGCTACGCCGAGTTCGCCCAAGTAGGGGTCGAGGGGCGATCGCAACGCCATCGACAAACTGGTGATCTCAAAGGCGGCATACAAACTGCGGGAGGTGTGCCCCTCTGGATACTCCAGTTCCGCTTCCGCCAAGGCCGTCTTGGAACTGGGACTCCAATGCACCGGCT
>CAZJZR010000499.1:0-3821 GCA_964550475.1 uncultured bacterium | reverse complement strand
ATAAATTCAATTTATCGTTTTAACAAAAAAGACTATTTGCTTCTATTGACGGGGATCAATAGAGTGTCTTCTATAGGAAATTTCGAGATTTCGATAGTTCCTTGGTTCATTTATTTAATTGACTGATGCGGTACTGATTTGTCAGTGATTACCGGATCAGATTGTGATCAGGAGTCATCCATGACCAGCACTATCAAACTCATTCAAGCGACACCCAGTATGCACGGCTTAAAGTCGAACTGTTTGTCATTTGAAGAAGTACTGGCTCAATCCTTTGCGGTGATTGCGCCAACGACGATACCAGCGTCCAACTTGGGCTTAATTGTCGCCTTATCCGGCAATGGGACGTGGTTGAGTTTTGTGATTGGCTTAGTGGGGCTAACGTTAGTCAGCATCAATATCAATCAATTTGCTAGCCGGTCAGCGTCCCCCGGTTCGCTCTATTCCTACATTGTCCGAGGGCTAGGCCCAACGGCAGGGGTGATTTGTGGCTGGAGTTTGGTGCTGGCTTACCTGTTTACGGGGATGTCGGTACTCTGTGGCTTTGCCAACTTTAGCCTGACCTTATTGGGGCATCTGGGGATTCATCCAGCCAGTATCACCATTTTGGCCTTGGGTGCCGGAATTGCTTGGTATGCCGCCTACAAGGATATTCAACTGTCCGCGATCGCCATGTTGTGGCTAGAAGGCATCTCCATCGGTTTGATTGTGCTGTTGGGTGGCATCATCTGGGCGCATACGGGATTTGCCTTGGATTGGACGCAATTAGCCCTGCACGATGTCACACCGGGACAGGTGGCCATGGGTCTAGTGCTGGTGATGTTTGGCTTCTCTGGGTTTGAGAGTGCCACCTCGCTGGGCGATGAAGCACGGCAACCGCTCCGCACCATTCCCAAAGCGGTGATGGGCAGTGTCATTCTGGCTGGCCTGTTCTTTGTCGCCATGACGTATATCGAAGTGTTGGGCTTTAACGCCGCTGGCGCAGCCATCACCACGTCGGAAGAACCCCTCGGTTTCCTATCGCGGCAAATGGGTGTGGGCTGGTTGGGCGAGCTGGTGGCGATTGGGGCGTTGTTCAGCTTCTTTGCCTGTGTGTTAGGTAGCATCAATCCCGCTGCCCGCGTCTTCTTCACCATGGCGCAACATGGCCTGTTCCATGCCTCCCTGGGGGAAAGTCACCACGCCAACCGCACGCCCCACATTGCCGTCACCGTCTGTTCATTAATCCTGTTCTTGGTGCCCGCTTCCCTCTGTCTGTTCCATGTCAAGTTATTCGACACCATGGGGTATCTGGGGGCGATCGCCAGCTATGGCTTCCTCACCGTCTATATATTGATCTCCATCGCTGCGCCTATTTACCTCCAGAGCATCCGTCGCTTACGGTTCCGGGACATTGTGGTGGCGATCCTCTCCGTTGGCTTCATGAGCATCCCCGTGCTGGGCAGTGTGGGCATCCCTGGCAGCACCCTCTTCCCACCCCCCGCTGCACCCTACGATGCCTTCCCCTACTTGTTTTTGATGTACCTGATCGTGACCTGTGGGTGGTTTGTTATCCAACGCCTGCGCTCTCCTCACGTCGTGCGATCGATGGAACTGGGCATTGCCGCCATCCACGATCGGTTTGAAGCCCACTCTAACCAGCGGTTTTAGAGTTCGGGGTTGGGGAGTTCGGACGTTTTAGAGGCTGACATTCCCGGCGATCGACTCACCCCCTGTAACTCTCCATTTGCAGATTAATCATGTCCCTCCACCGCCAACTTTACGGACACGGCAATGCCGTATCCCTACACCCATCACAAGTATTTTGCTCTTCCGCAAGTCTCTAAACTCCATAACTCCATAACCCCATAACTCCATAACTCCCAAACCTCTTAACTCCCATGCAAACCCTAATTCCCGCCCTATCCACCGGGCTAACAGCATTTACCGCCACCAACTTAGATGACATTGTGATTCTGTTGTTGTTTTTCTCCCAAGCCAATGCCCTGTTTCGGCGACGGCACATTGTAGCCGGACAGTACCTGGGCTTTGCAGCCTTAGTCTTGGCCAGTCTACCCAGCTTTTTCGGCAGCTTATTTTTGCCGCGCCCTTGGATTGGCTTGTTAGGACTGGTACCGATCGCGATCGGCCTCAACCGTCTCTTAATCCCCGATGCGGATGACAACGCAGACACAGACTCTAGCTCCAACGATACTGTCCGTCCGTGGTATGCCGGATTCCTTTCCCCCCAGTCCTACAGCGTGGCCGCCGTTACTTTTGCCAATGGCGGCGACAACATTGGCATCTACGTGCCGATCTTTGCCAACAGCGCGTGGGATGAACTGATGGTGATTCTGGGGGTGTTCTTTTCTCTGGTGGGGGTGTGGTGTTACACCGCCTACCAACTCACCCGCCTGCCGCTGCTGGCCGAATCGCTCACCCGCTATGGCAACCAGTTAGTCCCGTTTGTGTTGATGGGCTTAGGGCTGTTGATTTTGATTGACAGTCACACCCTAGAAAATCGGGGGTTGGCGACGCTGGCTTTGGCGGTGAGTGGGCTGGTGGTGCTGATGCTGTATCGCAATGCCGAACGCATGACTACCTTGAAACCGGAAGCCGACACAATGGATTGAATGACTCCAACCGGAGTCGGAACTGTGTTGAACGATGGATGGATAGGATGAACGGAGCGATCGCGGCAGTGGTAACGGGAGTGACGGCATTTGCGGCCACCAATGTGGATGACATTCTGGTGTTGATGGTGTTGTTTGCTAAAGCCAATGCCACGAACCATCTCACCAATGGCAATCCCGGTGAACCGTTACAGCGACGACATATTGTAGTCGGGCAATATTTGGGCTTTGCGGTTTTAATCTTGCTGAGTTTACCCGGTTTCTTCGGCGGACTGCTAATCCCCAAAGTTTGGTTAGGGTGGTTGGGTTTATTGCCGATCGCCATTGGGCTAAACCATCTCTGGCACCCATCTGAGGAGGATGAAATCCAGGTGGTGCATGAGGCCGAAGGCGCGATCGCGGCTCCCATTGCCCCCCGCCTGCAACGCTTAGCCAGTGTCCTCAGTCCCCACACGTACCAAGTCGCTGCCGTGACCCTAGCCAATGGGGGAGACAACATCGGCATTTACGTGCCCCTATTTGCCAGCAGTTCCCTAGCCGATTTAGCGATCATCCTGACCAGCTTTTTGATCCTGATTGCCGTCTGGTGTGCGATCGCCCTTTACCTCTCCTCCCACCCCCTATTGGCCAAACCCCTCACCCGTTATGGCCATCGCTTGGTGCCCGTTGTCTTGATTGGTTTAGGACTGTTCATTGTGTTTGAAAGTGGGGCTTGGCGATCGCTGATCCCTTAGCGATCCCCGCCCCAACTCACTGGATTGCCTCGATAACTTGTGTTGATGTTTGATGTTTAAGGAGCGCGTGATGAATTTCTTCAAACTGAATTGGATCAAAGTGATGCTTGTCGGTTTAGTTCTGCTGATCAACGGGGTGGTGATACCAGCCGCCTTAGCGGATCGGGGGCAGTTCACCCAAACTCCAGACTATGCCGCCGTAACTCAAGCGATCGCCGATCTGACCAATCCTGCTACCCCCTCTGAGTTATCCCCAGCAGCCACCCAACAAAAACTGGCCGATCTGCGGTTTCAGAAATACATCTTGGAAACCAGTTCGGGGCGATCGCGCTACGAAAATAGCACAGCCTCCGTATTGGGCATTTACGCCAGACCCAAGAAATCCACCGCTGCCCCCACCCTCTACTTTTTGGGAACAGGGCAAGTCACCGATGATGATTTTGAGGCGGTGGCCGTCTACCTGCCTGCGGGTAGC
>CAZJZR010000498.1:0-3828 GCA_964550475.1 uncultured bacterium | reverse complement strand
TCATTTCCATGAAGTAGAAGTTGCCAGATTTATCCAGCAAAAATTCCACTGTGCCCGCTCCAACATAATTAATCGACTTGGCGGCCATCACCGCCGCCTTGCCCATTTGTTGGCGTAATTTGGGCGACAGAGCCGGACTGGGGGCTTCCTCCAGCAATTTTTGGTGGCGGCGTTGGATGGAGCAATCCCGTTCGCCCAGGTGGATGACGTTTCCGTGGCTGTCGGCCAGGATTTGGAATTCGATGTGGCGAGGCCGTTCAATAAACCGCTCCAGATACAAGCCGGGATTACCAAAGGCCGCTTCCGCTTCCCCTTGCGCCGCTAGGAACAGTTTGACTAAATCGGCGGGATCGTGGACGAGGCGCATCCCCCGGCCACCACCGCCCGCTGTGGCCTTAATCATCAGCGGATAACCAATCCGTTCGGCGATCGCCATCGCTTCCCGTTCATCCAGCACCAACCCATCACTGCCGGGAATGGTGGGGACTTTCACCCGTTGCATGGTGGCCTTGGCGTTGGACTTGTCCCCCATGGAACGAATCGCATCTGGGGAGGGGCCAATGAAGACGAGGCCATGGTCGGCACAAATTTCGGCAAAGCGGGCGTTTTCTGCTAAGAAGCCGTAACCGGGGTGGATTGCGCCCACATTATGGGTCAGAGCCGCTGCCATGATGTTGGGGATGTTCAGGTAGCTCTTACTGCTGGGGGGATCGCCAATGCACACCGCTTCGTCCGCCATCTGCACATGCAGGGCGTGGCGATCGATGGTGGAATGCACAGCTACGGTGGAGATGCCCATTTCTTCACAGGTGCGAAGAATCCGTAAGGCAATTTCTCCCCGATTCGCAATCAAAATTTTTGAAAATCGCATTTCTTAGCAGACGTGGTTTAGCCAAATGTGATCGTTAAAGATGACCAAAGGATGATCGTGTAGGTCTATAAAGTGGCTAAAAGGTCTGGCTTCTCCAGCCAGGAAGGCCGGGAAACACAGACCTGATTTAATCACTTCTGATACTCGATCCTACTATGTCGGGGGCGATCTAGGTCAGAGGCAATCTAGTGCTGACGGGATGATTAGCCGCGATCGCGATTAAGGTATTGCCGGTCAATCCGGTTCTCTCACCGCCATCTTGACCCATCCGCCAGTCCCTGAGCCAGTCCGTGACTCGATCAACTGACCTCGCCCAACGTGCTTTGGGTCACTTCCACATAAATGTGCTCTAAGCGCACGGGTTGGCGGCTGATCGAGTCGAGGGCGATGCCGTCAAACCGATCCAGGATGTCCCGCAGTTCCAGTAATTCCGGAATCCAAAACACCAAGTCGTTGCCGTATCGCCGCACGGTAAAGCCGTTTTCTTGGGCACGGGCGATCGCCGCTGGCTCGTCTGGCGTGGCCACCACCACCACCTCTTCCGCTGGCACCCAGTGGCGCAACTCCTCCAGCGTGCCCTCTGCCCACAGCCGCCCCCGCTTGATAATGCCAATCCGCTGGCACAGCCGTTCCGCTTCCTCCAGCATGTGGGTGGTCAACATCACCGTGATCCCTTGGGCTTGCAGTTGGTGGATCAGTTGCCAAATTTCGTAGCGGGCTTCGATGTCCAATCCGGTGGTTGGTTCGTCCAAAATCACCAGTTTGGGTTGATGGATCAGGGCGATCGCCATACTCAGTCGTCGCTGCATTCCACCACTCAGGTTTTGGGCAAGACTATGGGCGCGATCGGCCAAGCCAACCGATTCCAGACACGCCTGCACCTGTCGCCGTCGTCGCCGCCCATTCAGCCCATACAACTTGGCAAAAAAATCCAGATTTTCGGCACAGGTCAAACTGCGATACAGCAAATTTTCCTGGGGCGCAATCCCAATCAGGTGCTTGGTTGCATCCGACACAGGTTGACCCGCCACTTCCACAATCCCCGCGTCGGGCTTCAGCAGGTTGCAAATGATATTAATCGTCGTTGTTTTACCTGCACCATTCGGTCCTAGCAGACCATACACTTCACCACCCGCCAGATGCAGGGTCAGGTCTTGCAATGCCTGACGACCACCATAAAACTTATTCAGCTTTTCAATTCTGAGCACAATAGGACCAGAGGAAAGGGGAATAGAGGACGAGACGAGGCAGGCATACCATACAGCCACTTTTGGCAGTGTCGGCGTAGCCAACACTACACAACCCTCGGCCTAATCACCATCTTGCACTGTTCAACCACTGTTCAACTGTCCCAAATAGACGTGAAAAGTGCTAATAACAAGAGATTGTGAGTAGATTAACCTATGTTGCGACATTTTGCGACAGGTTGCGACAGGTTGCGACTGCGATCGCTCAATCCCACTCATCTCAACCCGCCCCTATACCATGCGGAACTCAACCCGATCCGAACCCCTGACTTGATAGCCACAGTGTACTTCCCTAGTCATTGGCGGGGCTTTGCAGTAAATTGTCGTGAATCATGCAGGCTCAAACCTGAAATCACAAGTTGAACATCCCACAAACGCTAAACCACGCAGCAGGATTGCCGTGCATGAGCCGATTGCAACAACGAGTGCAGCACCCCCTCACTGACGGGATTGACCAAAAAACCGTCGAAGTTGGGATTGTCAGATTGGGATAGCCAACTGGAGGGTGGGCAATTACTCAGGGCAAAGATGAGAATCGGGCATGGGCGTGATCCATGGCGAAGTTGTGCCACTGAGGTGGATGACCAACTTTGATGATTCCCCGTTAAAATGACAAAATCGGGCGGATATTGGTTCATTTGAGCAACGGCTTGATCGAGGGACTTGGCGATCGCAACGGCGCATTCCAATTTCTGTAACCCTACCTCCAAGCCGCGCAGAACTTCGCAATCCTGTCCCATGAGCAAGATATAACGCTTTGGTAACTTCATCTTTGCCCTGCCACTGCATTGCATCGAATGGCTAAGTAATTTGCTTTAAATTGCGTCAGGTTGGTTAATTCGATTGACTGAATAAAATCTGGGTGAATGCAGACCACAACCTATAGCAGATTAACCTCACCCAATTCTATGCATCTCTATCCTCAAGCATGGCTAACTTCCACTTTTTTTAGCTTTTAACTCAACCATTTGAAGTCGCCGAGATGCAGGTGATTCCTGAGTATAATTACTAACACCATGACTCGTAGGATTAGGCTCAAGCCCTGATTGCAAAGGAATTGCCGGGTTTTGACGTGCTGGGAATCTCAACGACAGCTTGCTCTTCTGTGGATCAATTTTTTTAAGCAAATCAAATTAATCAAGGGGTAAATTCACATGATTTATGAATTATTTTTAACAACCATTTCAGTAGAAATTATCCAATTTTGATGGAATTAATCATCAAAAAATTTATTTAACAATTCGCTCGAATTCTATCCAGCAAAGGTCTTGAATTCCTATCATTTACTACTGATGGATGAATTTTGTTTTATTTAAGATTTGCCTTATATCGTAATCTGAAGCCACCCACGTACAGACAAGGGGCTGGGCGTATTTCACGTTTGGGGGAGGGGCGGTTAAAACTGCATCTACAAGAACTAAACCCGCCTACGCGGGTTTCAAAACCCTTAGTCCGCCTACGCGGACTATAGCCCTACGGGCATGGCTTCGCTCAGATCCACGAGTGGAAACCGATCAACGAACAGGACAAATCCCGGTAACACGTCTTCCCCAGATAACTCGGTGGGCAGCGATCGCACCTCCACCGCTTGCCCTTGGCGATACAGTTCCACCTGTTGGTCCTGGGGATTGAACAACCACCCCAACCGCACCCCACTGGCCATGTATTCCTGCATCTTTTCGTGCAGCAGGGTGAGGCTATCACTGGGCG
>CAZJZR010000497.1:403-3829 GCA_964550475.1 uncultured bacterium | reverse complement strand
GGAGGCACCCTGAATCGTGATCGACTGGTCGCGTCCGGTGGTGCGATCCAAGGCGCTGACTTGCAGAATGCCGTTGGCATCGATGTCAAACGCCACTTGTACTTGGGGAATGCCACGGGGAGCTGGAGGAATACCCGTCAGCTTGAACCGTCCCAGCGATTTGTTGTCGTTGGACATTTCCCGCTCTCCTTGCAGGACGTGGATTTCCACTAGGGTTTGGTTATCGGTGGCGGTGGAGAAAATGTCGGCGCGGCGGACGGGGATCGTCGTGTTGCGGGGGATTAATTTCTTCATCATGCCGTTGGCGGTTTCCAGCCCCAATGACAGCGGCGTGACATCCAGCAACAGGATGTCCTTGACTTCCCCCGCCAAAATTCCGGCTTGGATGGCCGCCCCCACTGCCACCACCTCATCGGGGTTGACGTTTTGGTTGGGTTCCCGGTCAATCAGCTTGCGAACCAACTGCTGCACCATGGGAATGCGGGTGGAGCCGCCCACCAATACCACTTCGTCGATTTGCTCTGGCCGCAGTCCGGCATCACTGAGGGCGCGTTTGACGGGCAGGCGCAGGCGATCGACTAAATCCGCCGCCAGTTCTTCAAATTGGGGACGGGTGAGGCGGGTTTCCAAATGTTTGGGGCCGTCTTCCGTGGCGGTGATGAAGGGCAGGTTAATTTCCGTCACCGTTACGCCCGACAGTTCAATCTTGGCTTTTTCCGCTGCTTCCGTTAACCGTTGCAGGGATTGGCGATCGCGCCGCAGGTCAATTCCCTCCTGCTCCATAAACTGATCCGCCAACCAATCGACAATCCGCTTGTCGAAGTCGTTGCCGCCCAATTGGGTATCCCCGCTGGTGGCTTTAACCTCAAACACGCCATCCCCGACTTCCAAAATCGAGACATCAAAGGTGCCGCCGCCCAAGTCATAAACCAGGATGGTTTCGTTGTCCTTCTTATTCAACCCATAGGCCAGGGATGCGGCGGTCGGTTCATTCAGAATCCGCTTCACCTCCAGTCCGGCAATCCGCCCCGCGTCCCGTGTGGCCTGCCGTTGGGAGTCGTTGAAATAGGCCGGAACCGTAATCACCGCCCCGGTCACAGGTTCGCCCAAATACTTGCTGGCTTCCTCCGCCAACTTCCGCAAAATCATCGCCGACACTTCTTCCGGCGCGAATTCCTTGTCTAACTTGGGACACTTAATCTTGACGTTGCTGTTTTCGTCGCGGCGGATGGTGTAGGGCACCCGCTTCGACTCAGCGGACAGTTCGGCGTACTTGCGCCCCATAAACCGCTTGATGGCATAGAAAGTGTTCTGGGGATTCAGCACCGCCTGCCGCCGCGCCATTTGCCCCACCAACAACTCGCCATCCTTACTAAAGCCCACCACCGAGGGCGTGGTACGCGAGCCTTCCGCATTGGCAATGACAACGGGTTTGCCCCCTTCCATGACGGCAACCACTGAGTTTGTTGTCCCTAAATCAATGCCAACTACCCTTCCCATGCGTTGCGATCCCTCTCGCGTTGTAGCTAAAGCCTAAACCGACGTGAAATTGAATTCTAAAAGCTAGCGTTTAAGAATGACTCAGGAAATGTTGAGATTTATGAGCGATTTATTAGCAGTGTAATCTGTTGGCACCCATTTTGCAGCGGATTCCCCTGGCAGGGTTCGCGGCAAGCGTGCCTAACCCTCTATTTTATCTATAGTTTATCTATGATTTAGCGATGTTGAGCCTCTTCTGTGTAGTACATACGCCGTGCATATAGCAGATTGGGAGTAGGGGTATAGCCCAAGGGGCATACTCTTCGAGAAGCAAGCTACAAGAAAGGGGGATGTAGCTTGCTTCCCGTAGGGTGGGCAAGAATTGGCGGCGTAGAGCCTAATTTGCAAGAGGTCTAATAAAAGCAACGGGTATAACCCATTGGCAATGTTGACATCGGCGTTTACATCCCCACCCCTGATCTATCCTGATCTATTCAGACTAGGGTGACCTTACAGCTCCGCCAACTGACTGTCCCGCCCGGTCAACGCCTGTTGATTCGCGACTTAGATTGGGCAGAATTGCAGTTTGGGCAGAATTTACCGTCATTCTGGATGAATTGGGCGAAAAACACGCCAACCGGATTGCCTACAGCGATCGCATTTTGGCAATTAGGATGCCCTTACCAGAGCATGAAATTGATAAGGAACACAGCAATAGAGTTCACCGAAATAGAGTTCACCGAGGTTTTCTGCCACCATGAGTTACAGTGATTTCAAACTCAATCAACTGGTTAAAGACTTTAACCTGATCCTGCAAGAATCAGCGGATTGGTTTGCTGCGGTGCCACCGGCGACTCCCAGCAGATTATTAGTTGACCTGTTGCGTGAGCAAGTTGACCTAGCCGTTGCCATCAATACTGAAAAAGCCCGTTCCGAGTTAATCATTGCCCCGGTGCTAATGGAAGTGCGCCGTCAATGTCATGCGACCATTAGCTTATTTTCTGGTTCTGATTTTACTGTTGACCCCGAAAGAGGACTGACAGGCATCTGTGACTTTATCTTGAGCAAAAATCCAGAGCAGTTGTTTATTCGGGTTCCCGTGATCACAATTATAGAAGCCAAAAATGAAAATCTAAAAAGTGGCTTTGCCCAATGTATGGCCGCTATGATTGCTGCCCAAATCTTTAACCAACAGGAAAACAATCATATCCCGATGATTTATGGTGCGGTAACGATCGGGACTGTATGGCGATTTCTTAGCCTAACAAACAACACAATTAATGTTGATTTAAGCGAATATTACATTAAAAAAGATTTAGAAAAAATCTTAGGTATTTTACTCAATCCAATGCATTAGAGACTGGTTGAAAAGGTGCTTTTAAAGTTGATTTTTCCTACGCGGAGCGCAGGAAAAATCAACTTTCAAACCAGTTTCTTAAGCCAATGCATTAGGACGGGCGCATCACAGATGAATTATCCGGGCTAGGTGTCAAATTTACAGGCAATGAGAGGGGCTGATGCCTACCGATCGCGCAGCAGGGTTTTAATCACCGTTTCCAACTGCTTCAGCTTAATCGGTTTGCTGATGTACTCATTGGCACCGGCGGCGAGGCAACGATCGCGATCGTGGGTCATCGCCAGTGCTGTTAGGGCAATGATGGGGGTGTGGCGCAAACTATCCTGTTGTCGAATCTGCTGGATCGCTTCAAAGCCATCCACATCGGGCATTTGAATATCCATCAAAATCACATCGGGTTGGTGGGCGATCGCCAGATCGATCGCGTCCTGACCATTTGTGGCCTGCAACAGCCGGTAGTTCTTGGCGGTCAAATAGCCGGAGATGGTGGCAATATTAGCCGGGTTGTCTTCGGCCAGTAAGACTAACGCGCCCTCGGTCGCGGGGGCTGGGTTGGCTGGGATGGCTGACTGGGGCAACTCCGGGGCGAT
>CAZJZR010000497.1:0-386 GCA_964550475.1 uncultured bacterium | reverse complement strand
CAGTCGGTGGGGGGGAACCGACAGCAGCCGTATAGGGCAGGTCAACGGTGAAACAACTGCCCACGCCCAGTTCACTGGTTAGCCCCACGGTGCCACCGTGCAGTTCCACCAGTTGTTTAACCAGAGCCAGTCCCAACCCTGTCCCGGTCTGTTTGCGGTTGAGGGCACCGTCGAGTTGGACAAACGGCTGGAATAATTTATTGATATTGTCTGGCGCGATGCCAATGCCTGTGTCGGTAACCGTGATGCGGAGATGGGGCAGTTGGGGGTGATCTCCGGTTTGCGGTGGGGGGGCAACCCGCGCAACCGCCAGGGTGACGGTGCCGCCCTCTGGGGTGAACTTGACGGCATTGGTGAGCAGGTTGACCAATACTTGCCGCATCTGA
>CAZJZR010000496.1:0-3830 GCA_964550475.1 uncultured bacterium | reverse complement strand
TGGGTATCTCCGGCACCTTCAACTTCATGATCGTGTTCCAAGCAGAGCACAACATTCTGATGCACCCCTTCCACATGTTGGGTGTGGCTGGTGTATTCGGTGGTAGCTTGTTCTCCGCCATGCACGGTTCTTTGGTGACCTCCTCCCTGGTGCGTGAGACCACCGAAGTTGAATCTCAAAACTACGGTTATAAGTTTGGTCAAGAAGAAGAAACCTACAACATCGTTGCAGCTCACGGCTACTTCGGTCGGTTGATCTTCCAATATGCTAGCTTCAACAACTCTCGTTCCTTGCACTTCTTCTTGGGTGCATGGCCGGTGATCGGGATTTGGTTCACCGCACTGGGTGTTAGCACCATGGCGTTCAACTTGAACGGTTTCAACTTCAACCAATCCGTTGTTGATTCTCAAGGTCGCATCATCAACACTTGGGCAGACATCATCAACCGCGCTAACCTGGGTATGGAAGTGATGCATGAGCGTAACGCTCACAACTTCCCCTTGGACTTGGCTGCTGGCGAAGCTGCACCTGTGGCTCTGGTGGCTCCTTCCATCAATGGTTAATTAATGGCTTGATGAAGTTGTAACTTCTCAGCTTGAGATTGATTACGAAACCGCGTTCTCTTTGGAGGGCGCGGTTTTGTTTTGGCGATATGCCGTTGTCTGTAAAAAATAACCTGAACGTCATTTGCCAGCGATGCTTGCACTACTGGATAAAAATGATCGCCCAACACCTGCTCACACTAAACCCTCATGAGCAAGCATTGGGCGATCGCTGATCACAATCCCCTGACCGCATCTATTGGTTGGGGGACTTGCGGTTATAGACGCAAAGCGGCTGCTCTTTGAGTAACCGCGTCTATAGGAACTAAGTCCGCCTACAACGGACTCCAGAAGGCAAAGTATATCTGTGGGTCAGCAACCTTCGCTTGGCGTAGCCTTCCGAAGGACTGGCAGGTTATAGTCCAAAGGGCAATAGCCTGCGGCTGGGCTAAAGCCTGGGGCTACGCTAGTGTGCTGGCGATGTTAATCGCCACTCCCCGTTAATCGCCACTCCCCCAATAGCAAAATGCGCCAGCAAAATGCGCCACAATCGCACTGTGCGTATTGTGACGCATTTTGCGTATTATGTATTGTGACGCATTTTGCGTATTGTGACGATTAACCTTCTTCGTCTTGCCCAACTTTTGGAATTACAGTGGGGCGAGACTTATCTTCCCAACCGGGCGGACGCTTAGAGTTATACCAAGCGATGGAACCAATGCTCACCGCTGCAATAAATCCAACGACGTATACCAAGGTAAATGCCAAGGGGAAATGGGATACCGTTTCCACTGCGAATAAGCTCATCATGAAACCTGAATTAATGAAACTGTGTGATACAGACTAAACTTAACGCCAACTCAAGACCAACGACTTTCATTTGAACCATACCGCAAAATGCAGTTCGCCAACTGGAGTTCTCCCATGGCGCACCATTAAGGAGAACCAGCCGGAACTGGCTCTGGCTCTGGCGGTGGAGCCGCAGGTTCTGGCGGTGGAGCCGCTTCTGGGGGAGGCGCAGCGGGTTCTGGCGGTGGAGCCGCATCTTGTAGGGGGGCAGCGGCTGGAGCTTCAGAGGGAGCTGCTGCTGGGGCGGGTGCAGCACTGCCAGACGCGCCGTTGCCAGAATCCTGGGGCACTGTGGGAGCCTCTTGCCGCCAGCCGCCGCCGCTATAGGAGTCAGATCTAGCCGGAGTACTGGTATTACCTCGCACTGCATTGGTTTGAATTGACGGTTGGCGACCATCAAACCGGGGGACTGCGGAGAATTGATCAGGTGGCAAATCCTTAATCACCTGACTCATGTATTGATTCCAGTTATAGGCGGCAATTCCACTCGCCCCCCAGGTGGGAACGCTGCTGTCATTGCCCAGCCATACCCCGGTCACCAATTGGGGAATATAACCAATGAACCATAGATCCCGTGCCTGTTCAGAGGTTCCGGTTTTACCTGCCACCGGGCGATCGGGTAATGCTGCCGAAGCACCTGTACCATCGGTGACCACATGCTGCAACATCCAGGTCATAATTGCCGCCGTGTCGGGATTGACCGCTTGTTTCGTTTTAGGAGTGACCTCAAAAATCACCTCACCCCGACGATTGAGGATGCGCTGAATCCCGTGGGGTTCCACGTATCGCCCGCGTGCCGCCAACGTCCCATAGGCACTGGTAATTTCCAACAGATTCACTTCCGAAGCACCCAACGCCAACGAGTAGGTGGGGCGTAACTCGGACTTAATTCCCATATCATGAGCCAGTTTGACCACTGGCTTAATCCCCACATCCAACATCGTCTTCAACGCCACCACATTCACCGAAGAGGTGAGGGCTTTGGTCATCGTCATCCAACCACTGTGACGACCCCCGTAGTTCTTGGGCGCGTACCCATCAATGGAAAATGGCGCATCCACATATCCCCGGTCTGGGGAAAAGCCAGCAGCGATCGCGGCGGTGTAAACAAACGCCTTAAATGTGGATCCCGGTTGACGTTGGGCTTGGGTCACGCGGTTAAACTGACTTTTGCTAAAGTCACTCCCGCCCACCATGGCCTTAATTTCGCCATAACGCGGATCAATCGACACCAAAGCGGCTTGGTCAAACCCTGCCCCAGCCCCGTCAATTGCCACGGCATCGCGCACCACTTTTTCCGCTGTTTTTTGCCAAGTCGGATTAAGGGTGGTTTCCACCGTCAGACCACCCGCCTCCAGCAGATCCCGTGACACATATTTAGGCAATTCCTTTTGGATATATGCGGTGAAATAGGGGGCGGAACTGTAGAAATAACGCGGTAATTTGGGCGTGAGGGTGAGTTTAGTGGCGATCGCGGCCTTGGCTTGGGCTTCGGTAATATACCCCGCTTCTTGCATCCGTGCCAGCACAATATTGCGCCGTTTCGTTGCCATCTCCCGATCTACCAATGGCGAGTAGAGACTGGGGGCAGGGGGAAGACCCGCAATGGTTGCCGCTTCAGCCAAGGTTAATTGATTAACTGCCTTACCAAAATAAATCCAGGCGGCATCGGCCACACCATAGGCACCTGCGCCCAAATACACCAAGTTCAGATACCGCTCTAACACCTGATCCTTGGTTAATTCCGCTTCCATCTTTTGCGCCAGCATGGCTTCGCGGATCTTGCGTTCCATGGTCTGATCTTGATCCAAGAAGACAATCCGAGCCACCTGTTGGGTAATGGTACTGCCGCCTTCTACGACTTCACCGGATTGAATATTGGTGCTAATAGCGCGGATAATGGCGTGTAGGTCAACCCCACTGTGTTGGTAGAACCGTCGATCTTCGGCGGCCAAAAAAGCATCAATGACGTGTTGGGGAATGTCATGGATCGACAGCTTATCGCGAGTAGCAGGGCCAATTTTTTGCAGCACTGTCCCGTCATTGGCCTTAATGGTGAGGGTGCCATCCCGCACAAAGGTGAGTGCTTCTTTCACATCCGGCAAGGATTGGCGCACCGCGTCCAGTTCCCTCGCCAACGCTACCCCACCACTACCGATACCAGCTAAGAGCAACACCCCAATCCAAAAGCGGGGACGACGGTACAGAGGAGGGCGCGGCTTGCCCACCAACGGGTCATCAGCCAGCGACTCCTCCACATCGGCATGATCTTCGGCTAAGTCCATCGATTCATCCTTCAGATCAGTAGATTGACTGTGGGTTTGGTTAGTCGGATCAGAGGAATGGGAACGATTAAATCGAGAGAAAACACGATTTAGCAAAGTAGAACCAGGCGGGAAGCTAGAACTAGACACCGATTTAGGGGGGGATGATGGAGAC
>CAZJZR010000495.1:0-3834 GCA_964550475.1 uncultured bacterium | reverse complement strand
CGCTGAAGCAGAAGCCCGACCATTTAGAAATCATTGCCACGGGTCGGGGTGCGCCACAACCGTTGTTAGACATTGCTGACCTGCATTCGGAAATGCGTCCCCACGAACATCCGTCTGCCACCGATTACGGCTTACAGGGAATCGAAATCTATACGGGGGCGGGCAAGGGCAAGTCCACCAGTGCCTTGGGGAAGGCGTTGCAGGCGATCGGCAAGGGGATCAGTGAGGACAAATCTCACCGGGTGTTGATTATGCAATGGCTGAAGGGCGGAGCGGGCTACACGGAAGATGCCGCGATCGCCGCCCTGCGTCAGAGTTACCCCGATCTGGTCGATCACCAACGCTGTGGCCGCGATGCGATCGTTTGGCGGGGGCAACAGCAGGAATTGGACTATGTGGAAGCGGAACGGGGTTGGGAAATTGCCAAGGCCGCGATCGCCTCTGGCCTCTACAAAACCATCATCCTCGACGAACTGAATCCCACGGTGGATTTGGAACTGTTGCCCCAGGAACCCATCGTCCAATCCCTACTCCGCAAACCCCGTGACACGGAAATCATCATCACCGGTCGTTGCCAAAATCCGCCGCTGTTCTTCAACCTAGCCAGCATCCATTCGGAAGTGTTCTGTCACAAACACTACGCCAGTCGTGGCGTGGAACTGAAGCGGGGGGTTGATTTCTAGCTGGGATCATGGACGACAGGCGGACGCAGCAACATCCTGGCACTAGGCATTTCAACTGCTGGGTGGTTGGTCTTTGAGCCAATAGCGGTTCAAAATAGTCATGAATTGTCCCTGCGTTGCGGTTGGCAACAGTGGACTCCAAGCTCCCGCTTCGGCAAAACCCAGTTTGTGCAGTTGGCGAATGGTTTGGGTCACCGTGTTGCGAGACCCGACCAGAATAACTTTCAGCGATTCGCGATCGCTCGGCACAGGTTGGTTTGCTGCCAGCACCTGAGCCAAGGTGACTGGGGCTGCTGCGGTTGACGACGGCTTCGGTGTGGCGGTAGGGTCTGGCGGGATTTCAGGGGCTGGGCGATCGCAACCATCGGCAGGAGTCGAATCAGCGAGGGGAATCTCCGAAGTCGGTAGACTGACAGAAAACATAGCGGATCAGCAGGAAGTGGATATCGACAATCTATCCGGAAGCGAATTACTTGTCAATATCTTACTGGATCGCCTATGGCAAGTGCGAACGTGTTGGCACACATCCCGGAGTATGAGGCATCCCGGAGGATGAGAAATTGGCGTGGTTGTCCCAGACACGCGATCGCCTGATCGATGACCTTGATCGATGGTCTTGATCTATGGATCTATGACAAAACACCAAACTTTATGAGGAACTGTAACATTTTCGTCGATTGATTAGTCACTACCCAGGGAATAAATCTATGATGGCGACATAATGCTGGCTCCGGGTTTTCCGGATTTGAGAGTTATGCGTATCATCCAACGGCCACCGCAGACCGAAGCTGAAACCCGCAGTCGTATTCTGCAAGCTGCTTTAAGCTTATTTGCCAAGCAGGGTTACGACGGTACCACCACACGCGATTTGGCTCAGGCGGCTGGGGTGGCTGAAGGGACTCTATTTCGCCACTTTGAAAATAAAAAGGCCATTTTGGTGGAAGTCGTTACTCAAGGTTGGGTCGAAATTCTCACCGATTTATTGACTGAATTAAGTGAGATGGCCAGCTACAAGGCTGTGGCGCAGGTCATGCGACGGCGGATGTTACACATGCACGAAAATGCCAATCTAATGAAGGTGTGCTTTATGGAAGCGCAGTTTCACCAAGATTTGCGCGATCGCATCCAAACAGAAATCATTACCAAAATGACCGATGTGGCGGAAGCCTTCTTTGAAGATGCGATGGCGCGAGGTACCTATCGCCGCATGGATGCCAAGATGGTGGCACGGGTGTTTGTGGGCATGTTTGCGATCGCGGGCTTCAGCTACGACACCATTGCCGAACCCGGCGCATCTCCCCAAGCAATGCAACACATGGCTGAAGGCATTGCTGACATCTTCCTTAACGGTGTGTTAGCCAAAGCCTAAGAGGGTGGTTGAAAAGTTGATTTTTGTTACGCCAGTTGCGGCACTTTTCTGCGTCAATGGAGTCAGTTGATCAGTTCATTGGTCGTAACCGTTCACTCCGCCTTGGGGGAGGAACCAGCGGGCGTAGCCCGCAACCCTTTTCCCACTGTGGGATGTGAACGATTACCATTGGTCAGCCAATTGACCAAAAAAATTACCCCCAACCCAGTGTTCCTAGGCTAGGGGCTACCAAACAAATGACTACCTGTTCATAGTATTGGGGACAGTTGTGAATAAGTTGAGAAGACGATTGGGCTTTTTGGCTCGTCGTTGAACTTAGCTTAGTCATCTCTGCCGACTTGTCGGTCAAAAGACTATCGCAAGAGATTCTTTTTGCCCTTCGACATCTCTGGTTCTAATTAAATTTGTGTTGCCCAACGTAGGGGCGAAGCATTCCGGTAGTTAAGTTAGGGAATGACCGAAAAATCATGGCCGGAATGCTATGTGCAACGCACAGGCAACGCCAACGCCCGTACAAGGTTATCGGTTCAAACACAAAATCATTGAGGATCAGCGACATCTCTGAAACGGTTGAGGTCTATCACCATAAGCAAAGCTTATGGTGATAAGCCTAGCCTTTGTTCCAGGAAAAAATATAAAAAAATAACCCCTAACCTTTGCCTCACATGGGTTAGGGGTTAGTGTGTTCCCTAAATTTGATTATGGAAAAAAAGTGTGAATAAATTAGGAAGACAATCTTAGTTTTGACCATGGCACTTTTCCTATCCATGAGGCATAGTCGATTAGCGTCAGATGCTCACTGGGTCGGGGTTGGAGTGGTGAGGGCATAGCCGCCACCACCGCAAGCGGCGATATCGACATCGCAGAGTCGATTGAATGTGTTAGTGAATGTGTGATGCGCTGCCGTTCCGGTTAAATCGCTCTATCGCTATAGATAATTTCACTGTTACAATCGAAGGCAATTGCCTAGGTGAGCTGGATAGCCCTACCAATTGCCTTGGGATTGTTGCCCTCTCCATTAACTCTTGCCCATACCCTTGCCCGTTATTGTCCTCGCCGTGATTGTGCCCTATGAAACCAGCGGATTCGGTTCCCCAAGAAGTGATTCAGCAAGTATCGGAATATTTTAGTGTGTTGGGTGAGCCGATGCGCCTGCGGTTGCTCAATCTGCTGCGGGACGGGGAGAAGTGTGTGCAGGATTTGGTCGAAGCTACAGACACCAGTCAGGCCAATGTGTCGAAGCATCTGAAGGTGATGCTACAAGCGGGGATCCTGACCCGGCGCACCGAGGGCACGTCAGCCTATTACCAAGTAGCGGATGAATTGATTTTTCAACTGTGTAATCTGGTCTGCGATCGCATCGCCGATCGCATCGAACAACAAGCCCGCCATTTCCGCAGCTTCAGCCTCACCAGTAATAGTAAGCAGTAATGATTTGGTGATGGGTAATTGGTAATGGGTGATGGGGAAGTCAAGCATTATCTATGCTGGTTGCTTCATAACTAACGCTTTACATGATTGATGTCTCTTCATCGGTGGGAGCTACGGGCTGGTAAGCCAACGTCTTCAACCAACTCACACAGTTTTCTTTGTGCCTGCTTGGTGCCTTCGTGCCTTGGTGGTGAAGCATGGATTAACCACCAAGACACAAAGACACAGAGAACTCACCAAGTTTTCAAAACCGCGAGTTATCCAAACTATCACCCATCACCAATTACCAATCACCCATTACCCATTACCCATGACTAATTTCTAATCACAACAAAACTCCGTTTTCGACTG
>CAZJZR010000494.1:0-3848 GCA_964550475.1 uncultured bacterium | reverse complement strand
AAGGGGGGTAATGCGGGGATAACAACTCTCGTCCCAAGATCTGTATACACGGTAGCCGTCAGGGGAGAAACAAGCGGGCGTAGCCCGCAACACTTTTCCCATGGGGGGATGTGAACGATTACATTGAAGCTCAATCAGCTTAAATTACTGTTGAACTGCGATTAGGGAGTTGCGGAAACATAACATCCCCGTGCTTGGTTTAGGGACACGGCATTGCTGTGGCTCTACCGATAGCGGTTTGGATACATGATTAACCTGCAAGTCCCTGATCTGCGATCGCGCTAGCCAGGGTTTTCTGCACGTCATTACGAATCACCCATTGCAATCAACTGGGGGAACAGCGTATGCAAACAGATTACCTGATCCTGGGGAGTGGCCTATCCGCCTTAGTATTTGGGGCTTTGATGGCACAGGCGGGCAAAACCGTGCAGATTTTGGAAGCCCACGAACATCCCGGTGGCTTTGGTCATACCTTTACCTTGGCGAATCAATACACCTTTAACGCTCAACTGCATTATGTGTGGGACTGCGGCGAGGGGCGCACGGTCAACCGTGTGTTGAAAAAACTGGGGTTAGACCAAACCGTTACCTTTGAGCGATACGACCCCGATGGCTTCGACCATATGCGGATGCCGGGATATGCCCTCAATATTCCCTCAGGCCCCGCCGAGTTGGAACGGCGACTGGCGGCACTGTTTCCAGAAGCGCGCGATCGCATCCGTCGCTTCATCACGACTGTGGAGCAAGTGGGCGAAGGGTTGAAAAAACTGGCACCACCTTGGAAACCAGGTCAACTGATGCAGCACTTAGGCGACGTGGCCTGCGCTCTGCTGTACTACAACAGCACCCTGCAAGAGGTATTTGACCAATTCCAACTGCCGCAAGCGGCGCAAACCTTACTGGCTTTGCAATGGCCAGATTTTTTGCTGCCGCCCAACCAACTCTCCTTTTATGCCTGGGTGATCCTGTTCCGGGGCTATCAGGACGGAGCTTTTTACCCCACCCATCACTTTGAACAGGTGATTAATGCACTGGTCAACGTGATTGAAACCCATGGCGGCAAGGTCTGGCTGAACTATCAAGTCGTTAAGTTTGAGTTGGGCGATCGCGCCATCACAGGGGTGCAGGCGATGGATTTGAACACCCACCAAACCCATCAGTTCAGCGGCAAAACGGTGATTTGCAACATCGATCCGCAACACGCCGCCAAACTGATTGGGGAAACCCACTTTTCCCCCCAAGTCCGACGCAAATTAGCTTACGACTATTCCCCGTCCAACTTCATGGCCTACTGCGTGGTGCAAGATCTCGACCTGCGGGAGTACGGCTTTGGCAACTGGAACACCTTCCACACCTGCCACAGCGACTTAAACCACGCTTTCTCGCAAATGTATGAGCAGCACGACTACTCCCACCCCAGTTTTGCCATCACCACCCCGACGTTATTAACCACCGCCAGCCGCGACTGTCCCCCCAACTGCCAAATTGTCGAGTTCCTCACCGTGGCGGATTACCAGTATTTTCAGGCGTTGAAGGCGAGCGATCGCCACGCCTACACCCGCAAAAAACAAGAAATCCTCAGTGCCATCCTGGATGTCGTCGAAGCCCATTACGTCCCCGACTTCCGCGAACACCTCGTCTTCCACGTTACGGGTAGCCCCACCACTAACGAGCGGTTCTGCCACTGTCCGCAGGGCAACTCCTATGGCTCCAGCCTCACCCCCCGCAACATGGGCTTAGGTCGCCTGAATTACGAAAGCTCGCTGAAGAATTTCTATTTCTGCAATGCCTCCTCCGGTTATCCCGGCTTTGCCCCCACGTTTTGGACAGGGGCGTTGCTCTACCAACACCTATCGGGCGACCCAATTTTGGCTTAACCCCAACGACAGAACCCCCCTTACCAAGGGGGGCAGGGGGGATCCCAGATCTCTGTCCATCATCGGAGATCTATCTATACAGCGAGGGAATTGGTGCAGGCAGATGAGCTTCGTTGCTAGATCTACGATCCCCCTAAATCCCCCTTGATAAAGGGGACTTTGAAGGCATTGGCATTCTGATGGAGGTGAGCGATGAACATTGCCATTATTGGCGTTTGAAGGCATTGGCATTCTGATGGAGGTGAGCGATGAACATTGCCATTATTGGCGGTGGAGCCAGCGGGATGATTACCGCCTACAAGCTGGATCAACAAGGGCATCGGGTGACCGTGTTTGAGCGCAATGCCACCTTGGGCGGCCACATCCAAACCCTGAACCAAAACGTCTGGCCAAACCATGCCCCCTGCGATCAAATCTTAGAAAATGGCGTGCTGGAATTTCCCACTGTCTTCCATAACTTCATCGCCCTGATGGCAGAACTGCAAGTGGAACTGGAACCGGTGCGGTTGGGTTCGGCTCTGTTTTTTCAAGATGGGCGGCATTTTCTGTCGGGGGCGATGATCGACCACAACTTCACGGGCTGGCACCGCTTAGTGGAATATGCGCGGTTGGATGGCCTGTACTTCCGGTCGGCGGGCTTTTGGATGTGGCTGCAATTTGCCAAAAATCAGCGGTTCCACAACCAACCGATGTCGCGCTATCTGCAACGCTCGACGGCGCGGAATGACTGGCTGAAGTTGCTGACGATGTACAGCTACTCGATGCCGTTTGACTTGATTGACAATTTCCCGGCAGAGTTGGCGATTCCGATGTTGCGGGAGTATGTATTTGTCGATTGGGTGCGGGTGAAGGGCGGCGTGTATTCCTACATTGCCAAACTGCTGACCCAATTCCGGGGGCGGGTGGTGCTGAAGGCGGATGTGGCGAAGATTTTTCGGGGAGCCGACGGGGTGAAGCTGTGCCACGGGGATGGCTCTGTGGAAGAGTTTGATGCGGTGGTGTTCGCCACGCCGCCGGATCAGGTGTTGCGGTTGTTGGCGGATGCGTCGGAGGCGGAACGGCGCAGGTTTGGGGCATGGCAGCCCAACTACGCCACCACGGTGTTGCATACGGATATCTCGATGTATACCCGCTATGGCATCCACAATCTGGCGGAGTTTGACTTTTTCCAAACTCCGCGATCGTGGGGTTACAACGCCCATCTCAACCAGCTTTGTGGCATTGAATCGCCCCACCACTACAGTTTGGCGTTTCAGTTAGAGGAGTTGATTGCGGGCGATCGCGTCATCCACGTCCACACCCACCACACACCCCTCTACACGGTCGCAGCCTTCCAGCACCGAGATGAGATTATTGCGACTAATGGGGAGAATCACACTTATCACGCCGGAGCCTATCTGGGCGATGGTCTCCATGAAGGGGCGGTGACCTCAGCCCTTAGGGTCGCAGCGTTGATTGGCTGATGGGGGGCTAGAAACAGCAATGGCCTGACTCGCAAATTATGTCAGTTCAGCAATATAGCCGCTTGCGGTGGAGTGGGCTATGCCCGCTCCACTCAAACCCTTAACCAATAGTGTCTTGACTAATAGTGTCTTGGGCGATTTGGCTGTGCCTCATAAATATGGGAATTGCTATAGGAAAAACAGATAGAAATTTTGGACAAGTTACCTGGTGCGATCGCCTATGAAACTATCTGGTCATCCCTCCAGAGCGGCTTAAATTCTGATTGCTTGTTTAGATAGGTGTGAAAGTTCTTTGAAACGGTGTCATTGGGGTCAGGATAATGACAAGCTTGATCACTGCAAACTCATGACTGCAAAATGTCATCCATCGTCAGCGTTAGCTCTGGAAATGTGGGAGAACTGATGCGATCGCTCCCTTGGAACCGTTGCATCTCATACTGTTGCTGATTGGTTAACTTGTCACCACTCACCCTTGGGGTTTGGTCTGCAAACTATTACGAATCAATCC
>CAZJZR010000493.1:0-3848 GCA_964550475.1 uncultured bacterium | reverse complement strand
GAAGCGGCGTTGATGGCGGGGGTGCCACCGGATTACTTCAGCGAGACGGGGCAACTGTGGGGCAATCCCGTCTACAACTGGGAGCACATGGAAAAGACCCAGTTTGCCTGGTGGGTACGGCGGTTTGAAACCATGCTGGACTACGTGGACGTGATCCGGGTGGATCATTTCCGGGGGTTCGAGTCCTACTGGGCGGTGCCCCAAGGCGAAACCACGGCGATTAATGGCGAATGGATGCAGGCTCCTGGCCATGCTTTGTTTGAAACGTTGCAGGAAAAACTGGGACGGTTGCCGATCATGGCGGAGGATTTGGGGGTGATTACGCCAGAGGTGGAGGCTCTGCGCGATCGCTTCCACTTCCCTGGGATGAAAATCCTGCAATTCGCCTTCGACTCCGATGCCCGCAATCCCTACCTCACGTTCCAATACCCCCAAAACTCCATCGTCTACACGGGCACCCACGACAACGACACCACCGTGGGCTGGTTCTACAGTCGCCATCCCGGTTTGCAAGAGCACATTCGCAGCTATCTCGGCTATGCGGGGACGGATGGCATCCATTGGGATCTGATCCGCCATGCCATGAGTTCCGTCTCCAACTGGGCACTGTTCCCGTTCCAAGACATTTTGGGACTGGGAGCCGATGCCCGGATGAATACCCCTGGTATCGCTGAAGGGAATTGGGATTGGCGGTATCGCGCTGAGGCGGTGGAGTGTCAGGAGATCTGCGATCGCCTGCGCTACTTTACCGATATCTATGGGCGATCGCTGGACTTCCCACCGCCCAAGCCCAAGGTGCAACCAGAGGAAACTGCTGAGGCAGACGCACCAGTTCCGGTGGGCGCAATGTCTTAATTCAACAGGCGAACGGATCGACGGAGCGAGTGTGGCGAAAGCGAAATTGCAAACCCGGTTGCGGAGTTTGGTGGGACAAGCCATCCGCGATTATCAGATGATTGAGGCGGGCGATCGGGTTATGGTCTGCCTATCTGGTGGCAAGGATTCCCATACCTTGCTGGACATTTTGCTGCAACTGCAACGCTCCGCCCCCATCCGGTTTGAGCTGCTGGCGGTGAATTTGGATCAAAAGCAACCGGGATTCCCAGCCGATGTGCTACCGGACTATTTAGCTCGGCTGGGTATTCCCTACCGCATCGTCACCGCCGACACCTATAGCACCGTCAAACGGGTGATTCCCGATGGCAAAACCATGTGTGGGCTGTGTTCCCGCTTGCGACGCGGCATTTTGTACGGCGTAGCCAAGGAAGAAGGCATTACCAAAATTGCCCTCGGTCACCACCGGGAGGACATTGTGGAAACCTTCTTCCTCAACTTATTTTTTGCCGGAACCCTCAAAGCCATGCCGCCCAAGTACCGTACCGATGACGGCCAGCACATTGTCATTCGTCCCCTGGCCTATTGCCCAGAGGCGGATATTGCCACCTATGCGGGCGATCGCCAATTCCCCATCATTCCCTGCCAACTGTGCGGCTCCCAAGAGAATCTGCAACGGGTACAGATCAAACAAATGCTGCAAACGTGGGAACAGGCACACCCCGGTCGCACCGAAAGTCTATTCCGCAGTTTGCAAAATGTTGCCCCGTCCCATTTGGCCGATCGGGCGTTGTTTGATTTTGTTCAGTTGAGCGTTAGGGAGTTAGGGAGTTAGGGAGTTTGAGAGTTAGGGAGTTTGAGAGTTAGGGAGTTTGGGAGTTTGGGAGTTAGGGAGTGGTGGGAAGACAGCTTCGCTTTGGTACTCTCCTTCTCTCATCCACCTTCACAACCCCTTAACTCCCTATAGCACTTCTCATATTTATGAGGGATGGTTGATCACGGCAAAATCTTTGCTGGAATTGGGGTTGAGTGGTGTGGGTATAACCCACACCACCGCAAGCGGCTATAACCCCTTAACTCCCCGACTCCCCAACCCCTCGACCAATCGCCGATTCTCTGCCGCTGTCCGCACGGCGACACGGAAATAGCGATCGCCCAATTCGGGAAAACTGAGGCAGTCGCGGATCAGGATGTGGTGTTGTTGTAATAAAGTCAATTGCAGATCGGGGACGGGCTGCTGGCTGTGAACTAGCAGGAAGTTGGCACTGCCGGGATAGGGGGTCAGCCCTGGGATGGATGCTAAATCCTGCCAGAGTTGCTGCCGCACGGGTGGGAGCCACGCCCACGTCTGTTGTTGGAATGCGGTTTCCTGGAGAGCCGCGATCGCGGCAACCACCGCTAACTGGTTGACTGGCCAGGGATCGCGCCATGTCTGCCACCGCCGCAACAGATCGGGATGGCCAATGGCATAGCCTAATCGCAATCCCGGCAAGCTGTAAAACTTGGTCAGCGATCGCAAAATCACCATGTTGGGATACTGTTCCACCCAATCCACTAGGCTCTGTTGCTCAGACGGTGGCAAAAAGTCCATAAATGCCTCGTCCACGACGACTAAGGCAAATTGATCCAGGTAGGGTAAGAGGCGATCGCGGCTGAGTAACAGTCCGGTGGGGTTGTGGGGATTGTTGATCAGCAAGCCGGATGCCGCATCTGCGGTGGGCAGGGTGGGTGGATGGGTGGGGGATAAGGAGAGTGGGATGGGGGCGATCGCGCCCGCAAAGGTGTGCAGGGCGCGGAAGTAGTCGCCAAAGGCGGGGGTAATTAAATAGGTGGTCGGTAATGCCGCCAGCTCTCGCGCCGCCCAAGTCAGCAACTCGGCTGACCCATTCCCTGGTAACACCCACTCTGGGTCGATGCCATGGTGCGCCGCCAACGCCGCGCACAGGTCGGGGTAGTGGGGGTTAGGATAGGCGATCAACTGCGCCAACCCTGCCTGAATCGCTGCCAATACTGCCGCCGGAGGTCCCAGCGGATTAATGCTGGCAGAGAAATCAAGCAGTTGGCTGGGTTTGCAGTCCGCTAGAGCCGCAGCCCAAGCGAGGTTACCACCGTGGGGAGGGGACATGGGGATAAGGGTGGATGGAGGGTGGGTGAGGGGGCTTTAAAGGTTGAGTGTTCATGCGCTCCGCGCCCGAACACTCAACCGTCTAGACCACTTTTCAAACAGTCTCTCATAGGAAAAGGCCATCGCTTGCTCCCCCTCGGAGTCCCACTGATGAATCATGCAGGCTAAACAGCTACCTGTCGGGAGATGGGGAATGGAAATTCGGGTAGACTCCAAACGCCCTTAAACCGCACGGATGTGGGTTAATCCTGGCGAATTTTGGCTTGGTAACGGGAGATCGCGGCATCTCGGCGTTGTTCATAGGCGGTGCAGGCTTCTTGGTAACTCATGTGCCGCAGTAACGTCCATGTCCACTGACCAACCAGCACAATTGACAAAAGGCCAACCACGCTCCAAGCCAGACCGCCAAGTATCGTCACATTGAACATGGCCGCCCCAAGAATTAGAAATAAACTGAGAATCCCATCAGCAATCACCATGCCTTGATCGGGCAACACGGGTTCAGAGTTTTTGCTGCGTTGAATTTTGTATTCTTCTTGTTCATGTTCCCAGTCGTGATCGAGGCGTAATAACTCGTTGTCCATCTCTAACCGGGCAATTTTTTGCTCATACGCCTGACTGTCGAGATGCTGAGATGAGTCCCGCGATCGCTGATGGTGTCGCTCAGGGCTGCTGCGATTGGGGTAAGGGTAGGGACGCAGGGGCGATCGCACCGCCGCTGGTTCGGGGCGAGGGGGGGTGGTCAATGCCGCCAACGCCCCCCGCGCACTGCTGAACCGTTGCTTCAGATCCAACACTGTTAGCGTTTGTAACCAGTTGGGGTGGAGCAGGTCGGGGTTGAGGTTGACGCGATCGCCAAAGGCCAACGAGCCATCCCCCTGCACCAAAT
>CAZJZR010000492.1:0-3857 GCA_964550475.1 uncultured bacterium | reverse complement strand
GATTATTGGTCGCCACAGGCAACATCGTCCGCATCGCCTTTGAACCGGAATTTGAAACGTGGGCAACCAGTTTTAGTTTGTATGGGTTAGTGTTGGCGATCGGTTTGGTGGCGTTGGCCGCCATTCGCTGGCTGGCGGATTTTCTGCTTGTCCCTGGCGTAAAAATTTCTGATGAAATCGTCAATCAAGCCGTCCCCAATCTGGGCGCGGGGCTGATTGAAGCCTTCGCCTATGTGGCGGGATCGTTCTTAATCGCTTGGAGTGTGTGGTAACGCAGAGAGTGGTGGCGTTGCTGAATAGCGGGGTAACTCATGGCGGCAGAAAACCTCGGTGAACCCTATCTCGATGTCTACTGTGCTTCCCTGGCTTGATAGTCAGAAACGATTATAGCCGCTTGCGGTGGTGTGGGTTATACCCACACCACTCAACCCCAATCCCAGCAAGGATTTTGCAGTAATGAACCGTCCCTCATAAATATGAGAAGTGCTATAGCACGCGGATTTTTTGCCGAAAGGCACGTAAGGCGGGACTACGACCGATCTCCCGACTTTGCTCCAGCACCTCTGCAACCCACTGCAAAATCGGTAGATCTGGGAAGGTGGGACTGGTGGCAGAATTCTGATACTCCCCTGCTACTAGGATGTAGATTTTCAACTCAGTATCTTCATAAACCCAGAGTTCAGGTACACCCAGTCGGATGTAAGCATCCAGTTGGGTTTTGGACGTAACATCGACCTCAATGGCCAGATCCGGTGGCGGATCAACGGATAAATCCAGTCGATCCTTACCAATCATGGCCTGGTGATTTTGAATATAGAAGCATTCATCGGGTTCAATCCCGTAGTTCATCTCTTGCCGCTTGAACGTGGTTGACCCAAAGCACTCACAATCAATTGCCAATTCTTCCAGTAGGATTTTGACCATATCGCCCAGGATAGATTTTTGTCGCTCATGTTTGGGTAATGGCATCCTAATTTCCAAAACTCCATCGCTGTAGGCAATACGACTGGCGCGTTTTTCGCCCAATTCATCGAGAATGGCTTCAAATTCTGACCAAGTGACATGCTGAATCAACAGGCGTTGACCGGGCGGAACAGTCAGTTGGCGGAGTTGTAAGGTCACCATAGTCTCACCATAGTCTCAGTCAATCGGGGGATAGGGAAGTTTGACGGGTGTTGCTGAATAGCAGGATGAATTGAAACTTCGTTTCAATTCATCCAACTCTTAACTTATCGCTAAATTCAGCAACGCCGTTTAACGCTATGTTGTCAGGCGATCGGGTCTGCTTAGATCCGCACCCCTTCGACCATGCTGATGATGCCGTGGGTAGGGACAATTCTCGTCATTTTGCAGCCAGTTTCAGGCAAGAGCAGCCGGAATTGCTCAGATGCAGGGCGATCGCATCTTAAACGTATCTTGATCTATTGTTGCAAGGGGAGGCTGAAATCAGAAAAAATACCCAGCGATGTCAACGGCAGACATCACTGGGTAAAGCGATTTAGGTTAACCAAGCAAAAGAGACTATCGACTTAGGAAGAAACTTGTAGATGCAATTTTTAGACGCAACGCCTGCGGTCAGGGCATTAGAACGGCTCCACGCCCATGTCCACCACAAAGCTCCGCAACAGGGTGATTTGCTGACCGAAATCCAAATCACGGATGGCTTGCATCACCTTTTGACCATCGCGAGATAGGGTGTAGCCTGCGGGGACGGGCACCACTTCACCGGACTCCATCCACACCGCTAACTGATACCACAGAGCCAGCTTAGTGTTGGGACTCAACACGCCATAGGAACGAGTGAGCGGAGTCTTCACCTTATTGACCAGATCGCGCATGAATTGCAACTGATCGGCATGGGATAACTTTTTAATGTCGTCCAGCAATCCTTCGGCCAATTGCAGACGAGCCGCACCAGGAGCAGCGGGGGTGATTGCGCCACCCAGTTCGGTGTAGATGAACCAGAACAGACCCAACTGTTCATCCACACTCAATTGCTTAATTTGGTTCTTAACAGCGGGAACCGCATCGATCGTGGACGCAAAACCGTAACGAACGCCTGTAGTGTATGTCATAGCTTCAGCTCTACCAAGGGTAACGACTGGGACTCGATCAAAGAAATTCGGTCAAACAAGTTTGGGTAAACGAATCTAGGCAAACCAATTTGAAGACTTGATCGACACATCAGGTTCTCCAGGAACCCTTTTCATGTTTCTATTATTGCAACAAATGTTTACAAATTGCAAATAAAGTTTACAAATAGGCTCTATTGGTTCAGCTTATAGCTCAACAGGCGATCTAAAAGGTCAGCCTGCTATTCAGCAACACCCCGGTATCGACTCCTTAACATATTTCGCGATAGGATCACAACTTGGCAAGGGATGAACATCGCGATTATTTTAGAAACGCCCCTCAAGGAATATTCCCTAGGGCAGGGGTTATCTCCAGATGAGCAACTGTGGATCGTCTCTGAAATCCAAGTTTGGCTGAACCCAAATCAACTGTGAATCCCATTCCTCAGCAACACGAATGAAACGATGGCGGCGCGTTTGGCATTACTGGCATCTACGACTGTTACGCTTGCGGTCAACCCCGGAATTAATTAGCCGGGGCTTTGCGTTTGGGGTGTTTTGGGGCATGTTTCCCTTACCCGGTCTGCAAATGGCGATCGCCATCCTGACTGCGGTGATCTTTGGCGGGAACAAATTGGCTGCTGCCGCTGGCACGTGGTTGAGTAATCCTGTGACCACGTTGCCATTTACCGCCTTGAATTTTCATCTGGGGCAGTGGGCACTGGGGCGAGAGTTAAGCGATTTGCCGCCCAATGCCTTCAGTTCGCTCAATAGTTTTTTTGAATTAGGCCAGGAAGTCATTACCAGCTATCTGATGGGATGCCTGATTTCAGGGGCGATCGCAGGCAGCATCAGCTATATCATCGGCATTCCCCTGATCACAGGAATCCTCCATCGTGCTCACCAAGCGCGATCGCGCCGTGGTTGGCGGTTGCGCCATCGCCCCCCCCATGCTCACCCCACCTCACCCCCTACAGCCGATCATGATGATCACGAAACAGATCAAGGTCAAACCAAACGCCAAGCATCAAACCATCATTGAAGCCGACAACGGTGATCTAACGGTTTACCTGAAATCACCGCCAGTAGACGGCAAAGCCAACCGAGAACTGATCCGGCTACTCGCCAATCAGTTTGCCGTCCCCCAATCCCACATCACCATCCGCAGGGGAACCGCATCGCGCTTGAAGTGGGTAGAAATTGAGTTGATTGAGTAATGTGGATTTTGCTAATGGGTAATGGAAATAGACAACCGATTACTGAATCAATCGCAACCTCAACTTTTAGCCGTTTAACTGATGCGTGTTACCCCGCTTGTCGATAGACATCCAGAACAGGGGTATCCTATCTATAATTCCGGCTGAAATTAGGCATGAACAATATGGGATTTCAAGTTGTAGAGTCCAGTGTATTAAAGGTTTGCAAAGATTGAGCGAGCCAATCAAGAACGGATTGAGTTTTGGCAAAACAGAGGCGTTGATGCCAGATAAGCTACAACACCCCTTCGGATGTCTTCAGAACATCCCACCTACAACAATTCACCCATCACTAATCAAGCAAACTTGATATTAAATCAACCTATATAGAGATCCGAATGAGTCCGTGGTAGGTGATACTGAGCATTGACTGGTGGTAACACGCAGAACCCATCAATAAAACTTGTGTCGCAGAACACATTGAATGTGTTGCACAACACATGATGGGGCAGCGTGACAGGGCAATGGGATCGATCTGGCCTCACAGGGGTTTCACAAGATCAGTAGATCTAAAAGGTTGTTGTGGCGG
>CAZJZR010000491.1:0-3863 GCA_964550475.1 uncultured bacterium | reverse complement strand
CCCCCTTATTAAGGGGGACTTTGAAGGGAACTGGTCATAGATTACATATCTCAAACCAGGTTAATCAAACCAGGTTAGACGGTTGTGTGAATCCGTTCCTCTTCGACGGCGCGGGTTTCGCGGGAGAGGTGTAACTCCATTTCGGCTTTTAGTTCGTGGTAGGCCGGATGTTGATCCAGGCTTTCGCGGCGGCGGGGACGGGGGAACGGCACATCCAGCACTTCGGCGATTTGTGCGGCTGGCCCACGGGTCATCATGACAATTTTGTCGGATAACAACAGGGCTTCTTCGATGCTGTGGGTAATCAACACGACGGTTTTGCGTTGTTGTTCCCAGATCCGTTCGATCTCGTCTTGCAAAAAGCCACGGGTGAGTGCGTCCAAGGCTCCAAACGGTTCATCCATCAGCAAAATCTGCGGATTAATCGCTAGGGCGCGGGCAATGCCCACCCGTTGTTTCATGCCGCCGGAGAGTTCGTGCGGGTGCTTGCGTTCGGCTCCCCGCAGGCCAACTAGGCCGATGTAGTCCTGCACGATCGCCTTTTGTTCGGCGATGGGCATTTCGGGGTAGACCGTTTCCAGGGCGAAGCGGATATTCTCCGCCACTGTCATCCACGGCATCAGGGCGTAGTTCTGGAATACCACGCCCCGGTCTGCCCCTGGCCCCCGGATTTCCTTGCCATTGAGGGTCACCACGCCTTGGGTGGGGCTGGTGAGTCCGGCAATGATGTTGAGCAAGGTGGACTTGCCACAGCCCGATGGCCCGATGATCGAGACGAAGGTATTGGGGGCGATCGCCAAATTAATCTCCGCCAAGGCAATGAAGTCGGGGGAGGTGCGCCGCAGTAATTTATCCGTCATCCCCTGACGACCGGGATAGACCTTAAAAACGTTCTGGAGCAAGAGTTGCCCAGCGGTTTCACCCGCCGTAGGATCAGAGGACGGACTATTCATGGCTGCCGTAGTTGAAGAGATGACCATCAGGATCTAGACACTCCGATTAGCATAAACCTTACCGTTGGCCAAAGGAGACCCAAGTTTGCAACAGGGCCAGCAGGCGATCGAGGATGATCCCCACCAGACCGATGACAATGATGGCGGTGATGATGCTGGTGACGTTGAGGTTATTCCACTCATTCCAGACAAAACTGCCCAGACCTACGCCGCCGACAATCATCTCCGCCGCCACAATCACCAGCCACGAAATGCCGATGCTGATGCGGAGTCCGGCGACAATACTGGGAGCGGCAGCGGGCAGAATCACCTTGGAAACGGTGCGCCAGCGGGAGGCTCCCAGCGTCCGCGCTACGTTGAGGTAGTCGCTGGAGACGGTGCTGACCCCAAATTTGGTGTTGATCAGAGTCGGCCAAACGCTGGTAATGGCGATGACAAACAAAGCTGTGCCTTCGGAGCTTTTGAGGATGCCCAACCCCAACGGCAACCAGGCCAAGGGGGAGACGGGGCGCAGCAGTTGGATAAACGGATCAACGGCTTTGGAGACGATGGGGGAGAGGCCAATTAGAATGCCGAGGGGAATGGCGATCGCCGATCCCAGTCCAAACCCCAGCATTACCCGCTTTAGGCTGGCGAACAGGTGCCAACCGATGCCCTTGTCGTTGGGGCCATTGTCATAGAGCGGATCGGTGATCCAGCCCCAGAAGTCGGTAATGGTGCGACTGGCGGGGGGCATGACGGGCGAAAACACCTGCGTTTGCACCCCCACTTCCCACACGCCCAAAAAGAGACCCAGCAGCAGGATAAATAACCCCGTCGCCAGTAGGTTGGTGTTTTGGAACCAAGGGGGTTGCAGGTTGTTGACGGCAGTGCGGCGCGATCGCCCATTGGTCACCGCAGTAGAGGACTCAACCATTGGTCTTAAACCCCAAACTTCTTAATTTGTTCCTCAACATAGCTATCCGCCTTGGCGGGATCGAACTCATCAAACTTGAGTTTTTCCACGCGGGTCGGGTCGCTAGGCGGATTGCCACCCACTTCCTTGGCCAAATCCCGCGCTAGATCGGTCATGTAAATCTGATCGGCAATGGCTTGATAGTCGGCCTTGTCCTTGGGCATCAGATCCCACCGCACCATTTGCGAGGCAATCCAAGCGGCGAAACTCTTCCAGGGATAGGGATCAAAGAAGATGCGATCGGGTTCATCAAAGGAATTACCCAACCCATCTTCAAACTTGCCCGTCAGTACCGCCTTCAGCACGGGTTCCGGTTGGTTCAAATACTTGCGTTCCGCCATGGCCTTGGCCACCTCCTCCCGGCTGGTGGGAGCGTTGGCATAGGTCGCGCTTTCAATGATTGCTTTATTCACCGCCCGGAAGGTGTTGGGGAATTCACCGATCCACTTTTCGCTGGCGGCAAAGGCGCAGCAGGGGTGCCCCGGCCACAGGTCTTTGGTCAGCATGTGGATGAAGCCAATCTTCTCAAAAATTGCCCGTTGACCAAAGTTATCCGGCATCAGGAAGGCATCGATCTGCCCAGCGGCCATCTTGGCGACGGAATCCGGCGGCGGCACGATTTCCAGCTTCACGTCCTTGTCGGGGTCGAGTCCACCGGAGGCCAAGTAGTAGCGCATCAATAGGTTGTGCATGGAATAGGGGAAGGGCACACCAATGCTCATGCCCTTAAAGTCCTTGGCTTCCTTCACCTTGTCCTTGTGCTTCATTGCCACGGCAATGGATTGGCCGTTGATGTTTTCAATGCTGGCCAATTTGATTGGGAACACACTAGAACCCAGTCCCAGGGAGATGGCGATCGGCATGGGGGAGAGCATGTGGTAAGCGTCGAGTTCACCCGCGATCGCGGATTCCCGCACTGCCGCCCAGTTGGGCATTTTCTTCAGGGTCACCGTCAAGCCCTGCTTAGTGTAAAACCCTTTCGGTTCCGCCAACACAATCGGAATCGAGCAGGCGATGGGAATAAAGCCAATCGTCAGTTCGGTTTTCTCTGGCTTACCCGTGGTGGTCGTAGCGGCAGGTGAAGCCTCCGTGGGCGATTCGGTAGTGCTGGGGTTGCCGCCGCAGTTGGTCAGGCTCACCACTGCCGCCGCCGCAATCACCTTGGTGATGAAGTCCCGCCGCCGAAACTGCGTACTCTGCACCGTGTCGGTGAAAAACTCGGTGGCATGGGGGCCAAAGGCAGCCGCAAATGCCTGCTCTACCCCACCCGCTTGCCGAATCAAGTCCAAACAAATTTGCCGATGCACCGGATCGGCGCGATCGACCATTTGCAACAGCAGAGCTTTGCGAAACTCCGCATGGGTAAACGCTTCCGCCAATCCCAACGACTGGGCGGAATAGTGTCCCATTTTCAGCAAATCTTCGGCCAATTCAATCGGATCGCTGGGCATTCCTTCCATGGCACGCAGATGGTCATCTGGCGAATGGAACTGGCCACAAAAACAAGGTTGAAGACCCTCAGTTAAACTCCCAAATGGGTAAAGGCTACCCCCGGCAAACGCATTTAGTAGAGCCGACATATTTGAACAGTTATTCATTCATCACGATAGCCTTTACGATACCGATAGACTGTCGATTTGTTTTGTAGTCAACACTACAACAAATCACCAAGATTCCTATCAAAAGAACTTGGTGATTTGTTAGAGGAAATTTTGTGGGCGATCGCGCCCAAAATTTCCAGATATACGAATACGTTACCCCCATCAAATTGATGACGGAGATAACGCACAAATGAATGAATTAAGGTTATCTGTCTCAGCTTAAACTAACGCTAATTCAGACGTTTTTAGCAATGCCAAACTAACTAGCGATTATCCTATGTACGGGCGAAGCATTCCGGCAGATAACTGTCTGAAATGACTGTTAGATAATGGCCGGAATGCTTCGCCCCTACA
>CAZJZR010000490.1:0-3867 GCA_964550475.1 uncultured bacterium | reverse complement strand
TATAGCCGCGAATTCTATTCGCCCGGATGTATCCCCCAACTGTTGGATACGCCCGTTCACTTTCCCTTGGGGGAGGAACCAGCGGGCGTAGCCCGTAACCCTTTTCCCACGAGGGGATGTGAATGGTTGCGCTGAATCAGGATATGAATTAGAAGTTGGATGAAGTGGAACGAAGTTCCCATTCATCCTGTTATTCAGCACCACCGCTCTCTTTATCTCAGTGAGAGATAAATATACTTTGTCAGGGAACTGTTTGTAGTACTGGCTTTAGCCAGCCAACTGAAGTTGGAACTACAAAGTAAAATTTGTTGGCTGACACAGTATAAATAAATAAGGGGCTTAAGCCCCTTGTCTGTTCGTGACCGCTTGTGGATTGGTATAGCTGTGAAAATCATTCTGGGGAAAAAATCTTGCGGGCGTAGCCCGCTGGTTCCTCCCCTGACGGGGAGTGAACGGTTACACCGCGTCTATAGAAAGTTCGCTTGCACGGACTCCAGAAGACAGATGATTCTGTGGGGCAGAAACCTGCGTAGGCAGGTTTTGTTCTAGTAGCCGCGATGTTAATCGCCACTCCCCCAATAGGAAGATGCACCCTGGCTGCGATCGCGGATAGAGTGATAGGGAACCTTTATTCCCCACGGATTGTCAACTGTAATTGGTTGGCGGCTTAGCGTGAGTGATCGTCTGTTTGCTTATTCATCCTTTTACCCTTTCTCTCTCCCCATGACTAATCGTTTTGGGACGCATATCCATCCATTAAGCCGATTAATTCCCATCCTCAAGTGCGGCTCAATCCAGCTCGGCTCAATCGGTTGGCTCCCCACCCCTACCAACCGAGTAGCTCCATCTCAGGCTTCTTGGCGGATCAGCCGTGCCACCTCGCTGGGTATCCTCACCACTGCCCTGTTGGGTGGTGTGTTTTGTGCCGCCACCGCCTTTGCGAGTGACTCCCACACTCCAGCCTCACCAATGACTGGGGACAGCCCAAGTTTTGTGCCAAGTTTCGTTCCAGATTTCCTGCCAGATTTGGTGCCGGATTTTGTTAATCCCACTGCGTCCAAGCTAAGTTTGCCCAGTTTGAATCGCTCCCCGCTGCACCTGTCCCAGGCAAGCCCAGGGCAAGCGGCTCCGGCCAGTCGCGGCCAAGTTAATCCCACTCCGGTGAGGGATCGCTTACCGGAGGCATTGGCGGAGGCGGTGCGGCGGGAAGGTGCCCGTCAACTTAAGCGATCGCCCCAAAGTTTACGCATTGCCAACTTTAGTCGGGAAATGTGGCCTGATGCTTGTTTGGGGTTAAAGCGCAATGATGTCTGTGCCGCTGTCGTCACTCCGGGCTGGCGGATGGAATTAACCGACGGTAGCCAAAGTTGGTTCTATCGCACAGATGATGGGGGGTTGGCCATCCGCCCAGAACGCTTCACCAGCATGGGCAGTTTGCCGAAACAAATTCAGGATCAGGTGTTGGCGGCAGCCGCTCGACAAACGGGGATGGCGATCGCTCAACTCACCGTGAGCACCAGTCGCCCTCAATTGTGGGACAGTTGCCTCGGTGTAGCCAGTCCGAATGAAACCTGCAACCCGGTGGAAATCCCTGGTTGGCAAGTGATTGTCAGCAATCCCCGGCAATATTGGGTATTCCATACGGATCAGAAAGGGGCACAGATTCGCTTTAATGCGGTTACCAGTGGCCGGGGTAATGCAATTCCCAATTTTCTCAGCGAAGAGAACAACTGGCCGCCGATCAACGAAAACACCGCCATTGTGTTTCAGTCGATTCAAACCGGGGGCATTGCCGGAAAAACCTACCAATTGGTGTTGCAAGGGGATGGGCAATTGTTGCGGATTAACATCATCGGCAACAGTTACACCCCTGCGAAACGGATTGCCATCCTCTCACCGCAACAGGTGAGACAATTCCGGCAACTGTTGGCGCAACAAGAATTTACCGATTTTAAAGAATTCAGATATCCACCCATCCCCGGTGCGGCTGATTATTTCACCATTCTGTTGCAGAGCCAGCAAACCAAGATCCAGTATTCAGATATTCAACAAAGCCAGTTACCCACTGCCCTCCAGCGGGTTGTGCAAGCTTGGAATACCCTCACATCAATGCGGTAACCCGGATTATTCACGACAATTTACCGAAAATCCCGGAAATTCTGTAGGGGCATTGCCCCTACAGCTCGGCGTGTAGAATGTCGTGAAAATAATGTCATGAATCATCTGGGTTAGAGCATGAAGCCTAAGTTAGAGCATGAACCCTACGCCCAACAGTAAGCCACTCCAAAAATGGAGGGCAACGGCGATGAATTTGGAGTTGCTGACTTTGTGGGGTTGGTCGTGGTGCGTCAGAACGTGGCGGCACAGCTTGATGGCAAAGGGCGCGGAGGCAAAGCTTAATAACGTCCAGATGGGAAATTGTCCCAGGGCGACAAATAGCAGGATGATGCCGTAGCAGATACCGCAGATCCAGGGGAGTAACTGAGCGGCTTTGGCGGTGCCTAACCGGACAATGGGCGATCGCTTCCCCGCTGCCCGGTCGTCCTCCAACTGGTGAAAGTGGGAGCAAAACAAAATTAGGCTAGTAATTAAGCCAACAATGACCGAAGCCGCCAGATTGTTCAACGACCAGCTTTTCGTCTGGCTGTAGTAAACCGCGCTTAACGCCAACGGCCCATAACAGAAGAAACAGATAATTTCGCCCAACCCTTGGTAACCAAAGCGGAAGGGTGGCCCTTGGTAGCTATACCCCAGCAGACAGCACAACAGAATCAGCCCCAACACCACCGGATCTTGCTGCCACCAGGAAATGGCCAAAATGCCTGCAATGCCAAGGCTAAGGAACAAATTACCCAACCAAAACATCAGCGGCTTGTTTCCGGTCAGATTCACCAGAGAATGGGCTTTATTCACATCAATGCCCGTTTCTGCGTCAAACACATCATTGCTGACGTTACTCCAGGCCACAATCAGCACTGCTGCCAATAAAAATGTCCAAAAAATCAGCCAGTTTACCTGTCCAACGGTGGCAGCGGCCACGGTTGTACCCACCCAAATGGGAATTATGGCGACAGTGTACATGGGTGGCTTGATGGCAGCCAACCAGAGTTTGCGTTTGTTAGGAATAGCAGTTTCAAGGGTTTGGGGAATCATACCAAGGGTGAAGAATGCAGCACAAAACTCGGTATCACGATGTAAGGTAACCATTCACATCCACCCGATAAAGAGGGTGAGGGCAGTGGTTGTTACCCTGAGGGGCGTACCGAATCATCTCATCCAGTCATTAAGGGGTATTGATGAATCAGGTATTGATTGATCAAGTTAATTGATTGATCAAGTTATTAGACCTCTTGCAAATTAGGTTCTACACCGCCAATCCTTGTCCACCCTACGGGAAGCAAGCTACATCCCCCGACCCCTTCTCCTAAATTTGGCAGAAGGGGAGCGGGATTCAAAGTCCCTCTCCCAAATTTGGGAGAGGGCTTAAAGCCCTTCGGGCATACAAGAAAAGGGTGAGGGCGAAGATCTTGGCAACCCAACAATTGACTTTCATGCAATCTGCAAGAGGTCTATTAATCAAGTATCTACCAAACCGGGTCGGAATCAATTGGCTGATCAGGTTTAGCGAAGCATTTGATCACCACAATCTGGCACGAGGGGAGAACGACTCGACTTGCCGCAATTTTTCGTACAGTTCCCGCTCCTCAGCGGTGAGTTCCTTCGGAGTCACAATCTGTAACTCGACGATTTGATCGCCACGGCGATCGCTGCCGTTGGGGTATCCCTTCGCCGCTAAGCGCAACCGTTGGCCGGTGCGGATGCCCGGTGGCAGGGTCATTTTGACGGGGCCATCCAACGTGGGCACTT
>CAZJZR010000489.1:0-3876 GCA_964550475.1 uncultured bacterium | reverse complement strand
TTGCTACGCCAATGCTGACGAATTGAAGCAACGAGTTGAGCAATTTCAACACCAGCTTAATAGTGACTTTATCGTCGATACTGGTGAAGAATATAGGCTAAAAACTTTCCAGTAGGGAACTGAGACGGGAGAGTAAGGGATCGACAACGGGTTCGGGGGATGATTCTGGGGTGGAGGTGAGCGATCGCTGCCCATCTCCTGCCAACTCTGGTTGGGGGCTGACCAAGGGCGGATTGTCCAACGCCACATTCACCTTGATGTCGATCCGTTCCACCTGACGCTGGAGTATGGCAATTTGTGATTCCAACTGGGCAAATTGCTGCTTCAGTTGTTCGTGTTGCGATTGTTCTAATGTCGCCAGCTTCAATTGTAAATCGACGATTTGCTGTTGGAGGGCGATAAAAAGAGGCACAGTTGATGCCGTAGCCTCTGGAGGTGGAGCAGCCGTTGGGGGATTGGGGTTGAGTAAAAGTTGGCTCAACGCCTGTTTACACAAAGCCCCAAAGCTAGCTCGTTTGTTCTTGGCTAATTCTGACTCCACAGCCTGCAACAAGGTTTGATCCTCAGTTTGCTGGGAAAAAGTCACCGAAAAGCGTTTCCCGGTCATGGCGTTGGCTGACTCGTCTGATGTGAATGGGTACGGAATGGCTATTGGTCTATAGCGTCCCCTGAATTCACAGATTTTTCAATAGACCATTGGCCACAGCTAACAGGATCGATAGGCCAAACGCCAGTCGATACCAGACGAAGACCCAGGTGTTTTGGGTTTGCAGAAATCGCAACAGCCATGCGATCGCCAAGTAGGAAAAGATGAAGGTGGAAATAATTCCGGCCAGCAGGGGCAATAGACTATCAATATTGCCAAAGGCTTTGCGGGCTTGATAGAGGGTGGCAATGGTCAGGGTGGGAATGCCAAGGAGGAAGGAAAACCGTGCCGCTGTTTGCCGTTCTAGTCCCAGAAACAGAGCCGTGGTGAGGGTGGAGCCAGAACGGGATGCACCGGGAATCAGGGCGATCATTTGCCCCAACCCCACTAAGATGCCATCACGGATTTCTAAGGCATCAAACTTGCGATCGTGCTGGCTGACCTTTTCGGCAAGCCCTAACAATAAGGCCATCACAATTGATGTCACAGCAATGATCACCGGACTTTCTGGCAGGATATCCTTCAGCACATACCCCCCCACCAGAGCCGGTAAGGTGCCTACGGTAATACCCACTAATAATTTCCAGTCTTCGTGATCCCATGCCTGTTGGCGGAATGCCTGCCATCCACCGGAGATAATTTGCCGTAGATCTTGCCAGAAGTACATGACAACGGCAATAACGCTGCCAAATTGAATCGCATCAATAAAATATTTTTGCCCCACCTGATCCCAATGCAGGGCTTCGGTGAAGATGATCAAGTGGGCGGTGCTGCTGATGGGCAGAAATTCAGTAATGCCTTGGACTAAACCAAGGGCGATCGCTTTCAGTGCCAGCCCAATCACATTATCCGGTGATGCAGCAACTCCGCTGACCGCTAGGGTGAGTGTGGGTGAAATCAAAGCAAATAGATCGTAACTTAGCAAAACGAACCCCTGAATATCATTAGCTTATGAGCACTATAGCGTTCCCATGGCAACTGAACTACGTGCTCTACAGAACATCCCCCAAGACTTAAGGCGATCGCGCATCCCAATCCCATCTTGCAAAAGGCGAGAGCTAGAATACTCTGACTAGGACATTTTGGCTAGGATATTTTCAGTCTTCTCGACTCAGGTAGGAGCGTCCGGAGCCGCGCCAACCGATGCAGCGCGGTGAAACAGGATCGCCAGTGATCCCGTTGATCCGGGAAAGGTGATTGCCCACAGCGAGGCAATCCAGATCAACTCGTGGACGTACAGTTGCAGGGCGAGGAAGGGGACTAACAAGCCATTGGCTAGCAAAAACAACCGCACCACTCGCTCTAGCCCTCCGCCTGTAAAGACTTGGGCAGCGAACAAGGTGGACAGGCTCATAAAGCTATATCCCAGAATGTCCACCGCATACAGAAACGAATCGAAGGGGACAAAGAGAAACACCTCAATCCCTTCAGTCTGTCCCTGCGCCATACGCGGCGCGACGAGGGTGAGTTGGACAAAGTAAACAATGCTGATCAGGGTGGCGTAGATCGTGGCGAAGACGAGAGCGGTGTGGCTCCAAATGCGTTTATCCGCAGGTGCCAGTTGGTGGATGCTGACGACTAGCACCAGAAATGCCGAACCCAGGAACAGGGACGGGGTGAGCAGGACGACTAATCCCAATAAGGTGCTGCTGCTGTCCGGCCCCCCCTGGGATCCCAACAGTCCCGCCCATTCGGCCAACTGCCCCACAATGTAGATCAGGCTGAGAACCGTAGCCCACACTGCCGACCAAAATCCAACCCTCTGGGTTGCGGGAGCCAGTTGGAGCGCGATCGCTTCTGATTGAGCAGGGGTGATCATGACACGAACTGTTGGCGTTTAGTTAGGGCAGAGACTAACCATCGGAACCTGTGCTGCGGCTAGATCGCCGTCCCGGCAAGGGACCCCGGCGATCGGGTTGGCAGGAGGCAGTCAGGAAACTGACCAGATGTTGCAGGTATTCGTTGCTGTGGGTGCGACTATCTTCACTCAACTGTTGCAAGGCTTGTTGGAAAGTGAGATCTGAGCGATAAAGTAGCCGAAACGCTTGCTTGAGCGATTGGTAGATGGAGTTTTTGCCGCTGTCTGCCAAGCCTGCCCGTTTGAGACCGACTAAGTTGAGCGATCGCACCCGTCCGGGATTCCCCTCCACCAGCATAAACGGCGGCACATCGCGATCAATGCGGCTCATCCCGCCCACCATCGCCAGCCGACCAATGTGGACAAATTGGTGTACTCCCAACACGCCGCTAATCCGCGCCATGGATTCAATGTGGACATGACCCGCCAGAGCCACCCCATTGGCAATAATCACATGATCGTCCAGCACACAGTTGTGACCCACATGGGCATAGGCCATGAGTAGATTGCCATTGCCCAAAATCGTCGCTTCCCCAGCCAGCGTGGCGCGGTTAATCGTCACATACTCCCGGATCAGGTTATTGTCGCCAATTTTCACCAGGGTGAGGGAACCGTCATACTTCAAATCCTGCGGTTCCAGCCCGATCGCCGCACCGGGAAAAATCTGATTATTCGCGCCAATTTCCGTCCACCCATCAATCACCACATGGGCGGCAATGCTGGTGCCGGGGCCAATTTTCACCTTTTCCCCAATCACCGCATACGGCCCCACTTGGACGGTGGGATGGAGTTCGGCACCGGGATGGATTACAGCAGTGGGATGAATCAACGTAGGCAAGCGGCACACTCCATTCCGTTCCGAGAGGTCTAATCTGCAAGGGTTCGTTCAGCATCCAGAATACCAAGTGGGGACACAGCCATGCCGTGTCCCTCACACCAGAATCCGTTCTGCCTAAGCCACCATAGAGAACATCAATTCCCCTTCCGCCGCTAATTGGCCATCAACCGTAGCCTGTGCCTTCATTTTGCCAAATCGCCGTTGCTTCACCACCAACAATTCCGACGTGATGATCAGTTGGTCACCGGGGACAACGGGACGACGGAAGCGGGCTTTGTCGATGCCAGCGAAGACAAATAATCCCCCTTGCATATCGGCCATCTGGGTCAGCACTACGCCACCCACCTGCGCCATCGCTTCCAAAATCAGCACTCCCGGCATAATTGGGCGACCGGGGAAGTGGCCTTGGAAATGGGGTTCGTTCATCGTTACATTTTTGATCCCCACCGCCTTTTCACCGGGGACAAATTCAATAATCCGGTCTACCAGGGCAAAGGGATAACGATGGGGCAATAATTTTTGAATTTCTGGAAC
>CAZJZR010000488.1:0-3892 GCA_964550475.1 uncultured bacterium | reverse complement strand
AATGGATCACCGTCACTGGCGACGATATTGACAAAGCCAATGCCTGGTTCACCCGCCATGGTGCCAAAGCCGTCTTTTTCTGTCGCCTCGTCCCCGGCATCCGCACCCTGATTTCCTTGCCCGCCGGACTCAATGCCATGCCGATGCTGCCATTTCTGGTGTATTCCACCATCGGTACCACCCTCTGGGTCAGTTTTCTCACCTTTGCCGGGTATGTTTTAGGCGACAATTACGAAAAGGTGGACGAGTATCTCGGCCCCGTCTCCAAAATCGTCTTTGGCATTTTGGTGGTGGCCTTTGTGGTCTGGGCGGTTTGGCATACACAACAGAAGAAGAAACACAATTCCTGATTCTCAACAATTTTGTGTGTGAACCGATAACCGTGGAGGGGCAAAGCATTCCGGCAGTTAGCTGTCTGGAATGACCTTTAAACTACGACCGGAATGCTATGTGCAAAGCACAGGCAAGGCCAACGCCCCTACACCTTGCGGGATCATCATAGGTGTTGCCCTACATCTGTTGGTTATCAACCGATTTGAGGAATCCTTCAATCTACTTGACACTTAGACCTTTTGCTTAACTTGACACCTATGGGCATTGCCGTGTCCGTAGAGTTAACGGTGTGGGTAGATTATTAATCTGCAAATCCCGTAGTCACTTCTAGTCCAAATTTTGGCAGCCTCAAGTTATGGATTTTGACGCGCAACACCTCCGCCAACTGGTGACCCACTTGGGCTTTTGGGGCGGGCACCTGACCCTCTGGGGGATTATTTTTGCGGAATCCGGCTTGCTGATTGGTTTTTTCCTGCCGGGGGATAGTCTATTATTCACCGCTGGCTTTCTCGCGTCTCAGCAGTTTTTGGACATTCGCCTATTAATCATCGGAGCCTTCATCGGGGCAGTGGTTGGTGATAATGTCGGCTATGCTACGGGGCATAAATTTGGTCGCAAACTGTTCCACCGCGAAGATTCCTGGTTGTTCCATAAGAAGCATTTGGTTTCGGCTCAAACGTTTTATAAAAAACACGGTAAAAAGGCGATCGTGCTGGCTCGATTTATGCCGATTATCCGCACCTTTGCCCCCATCGTGGCTGGAATTGGTTCCATGGATTACCGTACCTTTATGGTCTACAACTTGGGTGGCGGCTTGTTGTGGACGGTTGGCATCAGTTTATTAGGCTACTTCCTGGGTAAAGTGATTCCAGGAATTGATCAGTATCTATTACCTGCAATAGTGATAATCATTGTCGTTTCTGTCGCTCCGTCCCTGTGGCATCTGTATCAGGACTACCGGACTAGCCGCAAATCCGGTCACTAAGAACCTGTTTGAAAAGTTTTAGATAGCCTACCCAGTTAAGTTTTAGGCTTTAACTCATACTGTCCAATCTTCCGCTTGTAATTCCACGATTTGTCCAAAATCCGCCTGGTTACGAGTAAGTAAAATTGCATTGTTGACCAATGCGATCGCAGCAATTTTTAGATCCATAGTTCCTAACCGGGGATAGGCTTTTCTTAAGCGTTGATGTTCCAAAGCTGCTGTCTGGTCAAACGGTATAAGCATGATTGCTTGATAATCCACGACCAATTGTTGTAACCATTGATAAGCCAAAACTTGAGCGTTTAGATCTTTTGTTCTAGACAAAACGCCAAGGCGACCTCTGACTTGTTCTTCGTAAGTAATTATTGTCACAAAAACAGCAGAGTCTTCAGTTGCCGCAAGCTTTTTGAGAATTTGCTTTGCCTCTTGCCCATTTCGTTGGAGCAAACTGAGGTGATCCGTATCTAAAATGTACATGACAAACTATTCAGCAGACTTACGCCATTCCTGACCTAAGCGAGTGGCTTCATCAAATGTGGGATCATCTGCAAAAGTCCCCACAATGTTTAACCACCAGGGAACTTTTTTTTGTAAGAACACAGATAGAAGTTGTTTCATCTGAGCCAATTCTGCCTCCAATGTTGCAACCCGTGCTTCGAGTTGTTGCGATCGCTCTTCAAGTTGCTGAGAAGTCATGAGACACGACGATTAGCTAGAGATCTGTCAGCATTATAAGCGAGATCTTCTCAGTGCCGCGATCGCCCAACGGCTCATTCAGGATTTCCGATGCAGACGATGCAAGCAGAGAAGTTGATTGAGACTCTCTATCAGGTATCACGTCAGTTGTTTGTCCCAGTAATCCGCCAGTTTATTGTGGATAACCTTCACTCGAACCACTGTTTTCTGACCACAGATATTGCCATTTCTGTCAATGCGTAAGTCCTAGATGTAGTACTCTGTATTCTTGCTTGGTCTGACGGTTTCACAAGGTATTTCATGCACCATCCGTCCAGCAATCCCTCTTTTCGTTCCATCCCGCTTGGCCTTGAACAATTCGTCCTCTATCCGCTCTACCTATTGGCACCTGCTGCCTTACCTGCGTCCCCAACTGCCCACCATTAGTCGGGCGTTTGTTTGTACCGTCGGGTTCGTCTGTGTCTGGCCGTGGTTAGCCAAGTTGGCGGGACAGATGGCCGTACTGATTGGGGCGGGAGATGTGGGGGCGATCGCCCGCCTCTCCCTCGTCACCATTGCCGTCTTCCTGTTCCAAAAGCTGATGCAGTTTGGCCAGGATTCCCTGATGGCCAGAGCCGCCTTGGACATCGCCCTCAATTTGCGGCGCAACACCTATCGCCACCTGCAACGGCTCAGCCTCGACTACTTCGGCAATGCTCAAACGGGCGACCTGTCCTATCGCCTCACCGAAGACATCGATCGCATCGGCGAAGTGGTAAACAAATTCTTCCATGACTTCGTGCCCTGCGTGCTGCAACTGTTGGTGTTGCTGGGCTACATGGTGTTTTTGAACTGGCAACTCACCCTCGGCACCTTCCTGATCGCCCCCCTGATTGCCATCCTGATCGGTTGGTTTGGCGAACGGATGCGGCGGATTGCCCTACGGACGCAAAGCCAAAGTTCCGACCTGTCCGCCTTGATCATTGAAGTCTTCAGCGGCATTCGTCTCGTCCAAGCCTTCGCCGCTGAGGACTACACCACCGATCGCTTCAGCCGCGAAGCCACCCGCAACCGCCAAGCCAAATACCGCGCCGAACAACTGAAGGCCGTGCAGTATCCCGTCATTGGCTTTTTGGAAGCGATGAGTTTTCTGGTGTTGCTGCTGTTGGGCGGTTGGCAAATTTCCCAGAACAACCTGAGCGCAGCCGGATTTGTCAGCTACATCACCGCCGTTGCCTTGCTGATTGATCCGATCGGCCACCTGACCAGCAACTACAACGAATTCAAGCAAGGGGAAGCGTCCGTAGACCGGATTTTTGAACTGTTAGCCCTGCGGCCAACGGTGGAAGAACAACCGGGAGCCGAGCCACTGCCTGCCATCAGCGGTAAGGTGGAATTTCGCCATCTCTCCTTTGGTTACCAACCGGATCAGCCCGTACTGCGGGATCTGGATTTGCTGGTATTTCCGGGCGAACTGATCGCGCTGGTGGGCAGTTCCGGAGCCGGAAAAACGTCGCTGGTGAACCTAATTCCCCGGTTCTACGATCCCCAAGCCGGACAGGTGTTGATCGATGGCATCGACATCCGGGGGGTGACGCTGCGGAGTTTGCGCCAACAAATCGGCATTGTGCCCCAGGAAACAATTTTGTTCTCCGGCACGATCGCCCAAAACATCGCCTTTGGTCAACCGCAGTTCGACCCGCAAGCGGTGCAACGAGCCGCCGAAATTGCCAACGCCCACCACTTCATCACCCAGCTACCCGACGGCTACGACACCTGGGTGGGAGAACGGGGGGTGAACCTGTCCGGTGGGCAGCGGCAACGGTTGGCGATCGCCCGTGCCGTCCTGCTCAATCCCCGCATCCTGATCCTGGATGAGGCCACCTCCGCCCTCGACTC
>CAZJZR010000487.1:0-3899 GCA_964550475.1 uncultured bacterium | reverse complement strand
CAGCAAGGATTTTGCAGTAATGAACCGTCCCTCATAAATATGAGAAGTGCTATAGTTGTTCTAAACATAAAAGTTGCCAGAGCACTAGACTTACGCTACCGCCAGCAGCGATAACTCAATTGTCCATTTCAATGGTTCATCCGGGGGCAATGACCATGATGTATGTGGGTCAGTTCGCAGCGGGGCGATCGCTACAGATTCAGCAACAGGGGGATCAAACGGCGATCGCCCTACTCAGCACCGCCCCAGGCCAGCAACAACAACAGCAATTGCTGATTGCCACTGGCGCGTGGCTAGTCCCTCCAACGTTGTTCAAACTGCCGATGGGCTTAGTGCTGCGGTTAGAAACCGCCCATGGGCAACAGTTTGTCCACGTCCAAGCCACAAGCCTGCACACTCTAACCAGCCCACCCAACTTGTTGGGGGCAGAGGTGCTACCGTTGCAACAGATGGAGACTCCCGCTACGTCGCCCATGGCGGATTGGTCGCCGCTGCCACCGTTGGAAATGGGCAAAATGGGTAATATGGGCAGCATGAGCCTGGGTGATATGCAAACCCAGATCAACCCAATGGTGATGCGGATGGGGAATATGGAGTTACGCATGGAGGCGAGTAGTGCAGCGTCGTCCGCCGTGCCAACCAACCCCACCCCGGCAGCGACCCCAACGGGGCAGCGATTTTGTACCCAGTGTGGCCATCCCGTCAAGGCGGGCGATCGCTTTTGTGGAGCCTGTGGTCACGGATTAGCTAGCGAATAGCCCAAACGGAGTCAGTCAGTGGCACAGCAAAACGGATTTGCGACCCAATCAGTTGCGACCCAATCAGTTGCGACCCAATCAGTTATTTTTCACCTAGCGTTTCCGGTCAGTGATATTCCTCGCACCAAAACCTTTTATGCCGATGGGTTGGGGTGCCAGCTAGGGCGTGAAACAGCCACAGCGTTGATTTTGAACCTGTATGGCCATCAACTCGTTGCCCATGTCACCGCTGAGCCATTAACGCCCCAACGCGGCATCTATCCGCGCCATTTTGGCCTTGTGTTTCCCCAAGAGTCCGATTGGGAAGCGTTATTGGCACGGGCAGAACAGCATCAACTAACGTTTTATCAAGGGGCAAAGCAGCGATTCATCGGTTCACCGTTGGAACATCGCACCTTTTTCCTCCAAGACCCGTTCCACAACTTGTTGGAATTCAAGTTCTACCGCCATACCGAAGCGATTTTTGGCGATCGCGACCACGCCCTAGTTGGCGATGGGCACGGTTAATTCGTTCATCAATTAATTCGTTGATCTAATTCGTTGATCAATGAACTGATTAACTGTCTGCTATTAATTAACTGTCTGCTATTAATTGTTGAAACTCTGGGTTGTTTTGTAGCGCGACAAAATCCGGGTCTGTTTTGGCATCTTGGCGATGGCGTGGGTCGAGAGCGATCGCCCGTCGCAACATTTGCAAGGCCAAATCGGGCTGATTTTGTACCAGATGGAAATAGCCCTTCCAATAATGTGTGCCGGACGAATCCGGTTCCAGTTTCAGAGCTTCAGCAAAACTGTCAGCCGCTGCCTCGTATCGTCCCAATTTCGTCAATACATAGGCTTGACGCTTCCAGGCATGATGCTTATTAGGGCGAATCTCAATTGCTTTAGCTAACGGAAGTAACGCCTCTTCATAGCGATGTAAATCAGTTAATGCATAGGCTTTTCCGTAGTGACTGTAGTAATTCTGTGGCTGTAATTCACAGGCTTTTTCATGCACAACCAATGCGTCTTGATATTGTCCGGACTTGCGTAAGGCTTTGCCCTTGCCCAACCATGCTTTAAACAGGGTCGGATTAAATTGAATCGCCTTATCGTAGGAGATCACCGCATCCTCGTAGCGACTTTCAAAATACAGCGCGTCCCCTTGCCGCACATAATCATCCGCCGTTAATGTCAGTTGAGCATTAGCCGACTTTAGGGATTCCAACTGCCGGGTGAGTTCCTGAATTTTTTGCTGCACCTCCACGCTGGCAAATTCATCTTGCACAACTGATGGCGTAATATTAGCTAACTCTTGAAAAATCCGATCCTTTTCCTGTTGCGCTGCGAGAAATAGTGTTTGCAATTGGGTGACAAAATCCGATTTAAGCTGTTCTAAATCTTGCTTAAACAAACTGATTTGTTGTTCCAATTCGGCGGTTACTTGCAGATGTAATTGGGTTTTAACTTCTTGCTCAATATCGTCAGTAATTTGTTTCTTGGTTTCAGAGACAATTTGCTGAATGATACTGCCGCGTAAAAACCAAACAAAGACTGCTACCAAAAACGGCAACACACCAAAGGCGGCAATCAGTCCAGTTAACAAATTGATCGCCCAACCAAAGTTGTTGTTCACGGTGGATTGGACGCGATCGCTGACCTTGGCACTGTTTTCCAACTGTTCTTCAACCACCGCTTCCACGGCAGCTTTTTGGGCAGGGGTGAGGGGTGCGGTCGTGGGCGATGGGATGGGAGTTGCGGCGGAATGGGGGGGCGTGGGGCTAGGTGACGGTTGAGCTGTTACCGCCTGTCCCGACAGCAGCAGGAACACCCCCAGCACCAACAGGGCACGGGAGAAGAACGGCGATCTCGCAGACTGAAGGCAGACAGATTGTGGACAACGACGGAGGTAGGGAGAATGGGATGAAACAGTCATGCAACTGGAGTAGGCATTATCGCCCACATCTGACACAGATTCTGAGTTAATACTGGGTTGAATTGGTAATGGGGAATCGGTAATAGGTTTTAGTCATGAGTAATGGCGTAACGATTCAATCACCCATTACCGATTACCGATTACCCATTACTAATTTTGGCTTGACTAGGAATTGGTGATCACACGGGCGGCGGCGGCGACTCCGGCTCCGGGGGTGAAGCCTTCGTAACCCAACTCCCGCAGTGTGGCTTCTAAGGCCGCGATCGCGGCGAGGATGTCGCGATCGCCCACAAAACCGAGGTGGCCAATCCGGAAAATCTTACCCTTCAGGTGATCCTGTCCACCGGCCATGGCAATGTCAAAGCGACTCTTCAACACCTTACGGATCTGTTCAGCATCGACATTTTGGGGCATCACAGCCGTAATGGCGGGGCTGGCGGCTCCGTCGGGGGCAAACAGGGGTAAGCCCAACGCCTGTACCGCCGCACGGGTGGCCGTCATCAACCGATGGTGACGGGCAAACACATTGTCCAATCCTTCTGCCTTCAGCATCCGCAGCGACGCTTGCAGGGCAAAGAACAGGTTCACAGGCGGGGTAAAGGGGGTGCTATTTTTGGCCGCATCCTTGCGATATTTGCCCAAATCTAGATAGAAGCGGGGCAGTTTGGCAGTTTTGTAGGCTTCCCATGCCTTGGGGCTAACGGACACAAAGGCCAATCCGGGGGGCATCATGTAGCCCTTTTGGGAGCCGGAACCGACCACATCCAAGCCCCACTCATCGACGGGGACACTGATCGCGCCCAGGCTGGTCACCGCATCAACAATGATTAGAGCTTGCCCATGGGCTTTGACGTGGCGGTTAATCGCTTCCACGTCATTCAATACGCCCGTGGAGGTTTCGCTGTGGGTAACGACGACGGCTTTGATTTGCTTGTCCGTGTCTGCCTCTAGAGCGGCCTTGAAGTCATCGGGGTTGAGCGGTTGTCCCCATTCTGCGGTCACCTTGGTCACCGCAAGGCCATAGGCGACACCCACTTCCGCCCAGCGATCTCCAAACTTGCCATTACAGCCAACCAGGATGCGATCGCCGGGGCTGAGGAAATTGATCATCCCCGCTTCCATCGCCCCCGTACCACTGGCCGCTAAAACCAACACATCATTCTTGGTTTGATGCAACCATTTCAGATCCTCGGTTACCTCTGCCATCACCTTGGCAAAGTCGCCGC
>CAZJZR010000486.1:0-3901 GCA_964550475.1 uncultured bacterium | reverse complement strand
ATCCATAGAGACTTTCTAAATTAAACTTGGTTTTCTTGAAAAAGTCCGTAATATTGAAGATAAGTAGATATACACGGGTAGAAACAACTATGAATATGAGTGATTCTCACGCTTCGGGCACATTGTCGGAGCGGGAATTGCAAATTGTGGAACTGGTGACGGCGGGATTGACCAACCAGGAGATTGCCGAAAAGCTGGAAATCAGCAAACGGACAGTTGATAACCACATCAGCAACATTCTAACCAAGACAGGCACTGAGAACCGTGTAGCTCTTGTTCGTTGGGCTTTGCAATGGGGCAAAGTTTGCCTTGACGATGTGAATTGCTGCCCATTACCGCCCCATCCGGGTGAGGTGGCTTCCTAATCGTTGGTGATGGAATCGTTGATGATGGGGCATGGAATCAGCTTGCCCCCGCCGCTCAGCTTATCCTGTGCGTTCCTGTGCCGACAACCGATCCACAGGTGCCGAATCAGCGTAGTCTAGAGAAGAACGCCATCGGTCAGCCACTATCAACCCCTTGCCATCAACCACTTGCCATCAACCACTTGCCATCAACCACTTGAGAGATTAAAGCGATCGCAGCATGCTGGAGCAGACGGTATCAGAAACACTATTGTCCCAAGACCACTGTCAACTGGAATGTCCAGGCTTACCCCTAGCGGTTTATCGCGAAGTCGCCGCCCATCTTCGCCAAGTGGAAGGCGTGCAGGTGGAACTGTTGCCCCAGTTATCCCCAACATTTGACTATACCGCCAGTCAGACTGGGGGACTGGCTCTATGCTATCCGCCTAGCCCCTCAGACCTGATGCGCCAACAGGTGACGGCCATTCTGGCTCATTATAGCGATCGCCACCCCCAACCATGGCGCGTTCTACCCCTTGCCTAATCCCTTCCTATGGAACTGCTGGAGTACCAAGCCAAAGCTCTATTTAGCGAAATTGGCATCCCGATCTTGCCCTCCCAACGGATTGACAATCCCAGGGATCTGAAGGGCTTAAAAATTCCCTATCCAGTCGTCCTCAAGTCGCAAGTCCGTACCGGAGGACGGGGGAAAGCTGGCGGTGTGCGGTTTGTGGAAAACACCATTGATGCTGTAGCCGCAGCTCAAACCATCTTCCACTTGCCGATTGTCGGTGAGTATCCAGATGTAATTTTGGCAGAAGCTAAATATGATGCCGAGCGCGAGTTTTACTTAGCGGTGATGCTGAGCCGCTCAGTCAGTCGGCCTGTGCTGCTGGGATCGCAACACGGAGGGCTGCGGGTCGAAGCGGCGGTTGATGCAATTCAGCAAGTTGTGGTGGAATACGATTTTTCGCCATTCTATGCCCGTCGCTTGGCGATCAAAATGGGGTTGACGGGCACGCTGATCGAAACGGTCAGCGACATTGTGGAAAAAATGTTCCACCTGTTCGTCAACTATGATTTGGATTTGGTCGAAATCAATCCTCTGGCCGTGAGCATCAACGGTGGATTGATGGCTCTGGATGGCAAGGTGACCGTGAATGACGATGCCTTAGATCGGCACCCCCATTTGCTGAATCTGCTGTCTGGTGGCCATGGCTCTCCCCTGGATATCCCCAAACGGGAGTCCCCATTTAAACTGAAAGCCTTACAACCCAATGGTCAGATTGCCTTAGTCTGTAGTGGCTCTGGTCTAACCATGGCAACCTTGGATCTGCTGTCGCAACACGGGGGCGCGGCAGCTTGTTGTTTAACGCTGGGTCGCAGTGTACCTAGTCATGTCGCTCATGTACCGAGTCCGTTACCGCTGCCGCCCCAGGGAATGGCCACAGGGGTTAGTTTAACTGCTGCCAATGGCACGCTGGCCAATGGTGCTCCAGCCAATGTCTTAGCTGAGTTGGGAACAAATGCCATCCCGCCTACCCCGGATCTCGGTAGTGCTCATCCCGCCTCGCCCCCATTGGTAATGGCGCATGTGGTGAACCAGTTGTTGGAACACTTGCGGTTGAGCATTTTGGATATTTTGCAGAGTGCCGATTATTGTCACGTCACAGTCGTGTTGGTGAATATTTTGGGCAGTGTGATCACCAGTCAGGATGTGGTGCAGGCGATCGCTGATCTATGCAAATCCAATGGGTTTAAACCCAACGGCACCCATCCCGGTAGAGCCACTCAATTTGTGATTCGCTGGGCCAGTCCCCACCTACCCACAGTCAAAACTGAATTGCAAGCCCAATTGGGCGACTTACCGATTTACTTAGTCGATGACTTAGATGAAGCTGTGACTCAAACCATTGCCCTTGCACACCCCCTCACCGATCTATGAATCTTTCTGCCGATAGCAAGGTATTGCTACAGGGTGTCATGGAACCTCTGGGTGCAACCTATGGGCCAATCATGCAATCCTGTGGGACGCAAGTTGTGGCTGGGGTCAGTCCTGGCTATGGAGGGCAAAGCCTGGGTAATATCCCCATTTTTGATTTGGTGGAACAGGCGATCGCTGCCGTTGGCCAAATCGACACGACGGTGATTTTTGTCCAACCCTATCTGGCTCTGGATGCCGCTCTGGAAGCCATCACCATGGGCATTCGGCAATTGGTGATTGTCACTGAAGGTATTCCACCCCTGGACATGGTGCAGTTATTGCGGGTTGCCGAAGCCACGGAAACCTTAGTAGTGGGGCCTAACTGTCCGGGGATCATCATCCCTGGTCAGTTAATGCTGGGCACCCATCCGCCAGAATTCTACACTCCCGGTTCCGTGGGTTTGATTAGCCGCAGTTCCAGCCTCACCCATGAAGTGGCCTTGGAACTAAGCCAAGCGGGTTTAGGTCAGTCCATCAGCATTGGGATTGGCAGTGATGCCATCATCGGCTCCTCCTTCCCCCAATGGCTACAAATTTTGGATGAGGACGATCGCACCGAAGTGATTGTCTTGGTTGGAGAAGTGGGCGGCGATGGGGAAGAGGCGGCAGCGCGGTACATTGCTGAGGCGATCGACAAACCTGTGGTTGCTTATATTGCTGGCCGCACCGTTTCCATTGGCAAACAGGCTAGCCAATCCGACACCTTGCTAGTGATGTCACATCGGTTAGAAAACAAAACCGGAAAAACGCGGGCAGAGTTGGGCACGGCTGAGAGTAAGTTGGCTGCCCTCAAGCACGCCCGCATCCCCATCGCCCGTCGTCCATCGGAAATTCCCGCATTGGTCAAAAAAGCTCTGAAATCGCTGGAAAAGCAAGCCGAACCAGTGTAGTCACTTGGCAGTGGCAATTTTTGCCAGGCTGAAATCCATTCAGGGATGCATTCAGAGTTTGCCTCTATCAATCAAACCCTAATCAATCAAACCCTATTGATCAAATTATTGGGATCAAATCAGTGGGATCTAAGCAATCGGTGCGAATCAACCCGCTTAACTACAAGCGATTCTTGACTGAAACAGTTACAGTAGTAAAGGTGAGTCAGAGGTGGAGCGATCGCCTGTTGGATCTTCATCCAGACTATTGGATGAACGAATGATTGGATGAACGAATGATTGGATGAACGAACGGTGATGCATGAATGGTGATGCATGAACGATTAGATCGACAGACGGTTGGATTGACAAATAGACACAACTAATTAGCAAGCAACTGTGACCAGAGATGGTGCAGCATTGCAAATTAGACAGAGGGGGCGGCGGCTGATGACCTTCGGTTGAACCATCTTCATCTAATCCATTTCATCTAATCCATCTCCATCTAATGCATCTCATCCAACTAACCTACTGATGGGAAATTCCCCGCTGTAACCATGCAGTAACCGTTCTTTAAGATATTTTGGTGGGTTATAATCATCCGCCAAAATAATCTAGTAGAACTAGAAAGAGTCTGTAGAGACGTTTTTAGAGAGTCCTAGTACACCCCAGGAGGAGCAATAACGTTATGGGACTTTTTGACC
>CAZJZR010000485.1:0-3903 GCA_964550475.1 uncultured bacterium | reverse complement strand
CTCAATCAAATCACCATTGTTCCGTCAGGATCAGCGTCTCACATTCCATACTTGGTTTATTTGGCACGTGGAAGAGATGTAGAACAACCAGCGGTAATTGTTCTTTTGGATAGTGACAAGAGTGGAACTGATGCTAAGAGGCAGTTATTAGGCAAAGAGGGACAGCACAGAAGACCTTTGCTTAAAGAGCAATTTATTCTTCAAATTGGTGACTTAAAGGAAGAGTTTAGCTTAGCGTTGGGTAGCGAATCAGCTAAGCTTGAAATAGAGGATGCTATTCCATTGCCAATTTGTATAGCAGCAACAAAACATTACTTACAGGAATTTCTGCAAGTAGATGAGGTTGAACTTTCTTTTCTGACGGAGGAGCTTGTTTTAGATAAAATTTCTAATCAAACAATGCTAGATGGTATACAAGCAAGCCTACTAGAATTTTCTAATAAAGACCTAAAAATCAACAAAGTTGGATTTGCTCGTAATGTTATTCGAGTAGTCAATGATTGGATACTGAAAGGGAATTTATCTCAAGAACAGAATAATGCTCTTGAGATTTTTGAGCAAAATTTTAGAGTTTTGTTCAGAAAGCTAAACATTATGCAGCGTCGCGCCCAACAGAAGTTAACTGCTGAAAGACTGTCGCAAAAGATAGAACGCCTCAAGAAAGATTTTAATGCACGACATCCTAAGTCAGCGAGACGTGAACATGGGTTTGTTTTGTTAGATGAACTTGAAGGTATTTTAGAAGCTAATAAAGAGAACGAGTCAATTAAAGAAGTAGAAGCAATTAAAAGTGCCATTCAAAATTTGCGCCGGGATTATAAACTTGATATCGAGATGAACAAAGCAATCGATGATTATCTTGGATTTCAAGCAGGTCTAGAAACAATTAAATATGCCGGATTGCTAGCGAGCCAGGAAGAAAAGGTTCCAGAAGAATTAGTATTAGATGAAACTTTAAAGAAAGTAGTCAATCAATCTCAAGTTGATGGAAAGACTGATGTAAATGATCACCAAGATCATACTGAGTCCACTAAAAGCATTAACGATAATTCAGAAAATAATACAAAAAGAAAAGCTAATTCGAGAAAATAGCCTGGAGGTAAATTATGAGTACTCAAATCACCATTACACTACCAGATGAAATCTATCAACGTGCTGAGCTTTTTGCACGATTAGCAAATCGAGATGTTGCAAGTGTTTTGGCGGATGCAATTCAACTTTCCATGCCATTAGTCAGAACTAATATTCTCGATCTTGAACCTATCTCTGATCTGTCTGATGAACAAATTTTTGCGCTGACAGAATTACAAATGGAGCCAGATCAGGATGCTCGTTTGAGTGAATTGCTCGATCGCCAGCAGGCGGGTCTTCTAGCTGAAGACGAGCGTTTAGAACTACAGGCTCTAATGCAAATTTATCAAGAGGGACTACTACGAAAAGCGACAGCCCTCAGTGAGGCTGTCAAACGTGGGTTAATGAAACCTTTGAGCCAATGAGTCAAATATCTGAGGAAGTCCGGATGAGAGTGAGGGCAGAGGCGAATAACCAATGTGGTTATTGTCGTAGCCTTCAGAAATATGTTTTGGGGATTTTAGAAATTGAACACATCATTCCCAAAGCCGCAGGTGGTTCTGACGATGAAGAAAATTTATGGCTTGCTTGTCGCCTTTGTAATTCCTACAAAGGTGTACAGACTCACGCTAAAGATCCAGTTACAAATCGCAATGTTAGGCTATTTAATCCGCGTCAACAAAAATGGGCACGTCATTTTATGTGGACAGATAATGGCACCTAAATTTCAGGACTAACTGCTACTGGTCGTGCCACTGTTCTGGCTCTCCAATTAAACAACTCTTATGCCGTAACATTCAGACAAGCTTGGATATCTGCTGGATGGCATCCACCAATTGAAGATTGTGATGTCTAAAAAAAGTAACAAAGTAAAGGTGGGTTGTGCAGACGTAGCATAATCGAGCCGAGGAGGGTGTTTCTCCCTTTCATCCCGCAGCACCGGCCATGCGGGTTCACGATAGGCGGTTCATGACGACGCGCAAACAACGCGAATGGTTTAGGTCTGGCCTGATTGACCGTACCCCATGAACCCAAGGCTTTCGTTGGGTTGTGCAACTCATCCTGGGGGAGTGACCTGCTCTGATGGTTCTGTCCGTCAGCTTTCAGCTTTGCGGCTGGACTTCGGCGCGGTCTCAAACGAATAGTTGTCGTCACTCAGCATCACCGAACACATAAATGCTGTGCTACGATGCACGCCTAAAACAGCTATCTCATCAACCAGGATGGAGTTCTCGATGGTTGTCGTACTCTCTGAAGCTGCATTTGGCGATTCCAGTTCTGTCAATGAACGCGAACTCAATGCGATTACGGAGGTGGCACGCTTATTTGGCTGTCGTGTCTATCCGTTGCCGCCCAATTTTGACATCTGTGAGACGGCTGAGAACGCATTCGCCTATGTCCCCACCTTCGATACGCTTCAGCCTGGGATTTGGGTTGGCTACATTCCGACTCCAGAGCACTATACTGTGATTTACAATGCGGCACTGACGAGAAACATCGGCCTGGTCAATACGCCCGATCAGTATCAAACCGCGATGGAGTTTGACCGCTTTTACCCGCTGCTTGGCGACCTCACTCCAAAGAGCCGGATCGTCACAGATCCTGATCAAAGTGCGGGGGCGGCCAGCGAGTTAGGCTTTCCGTTGTTTATTAAGGGTGCTGTGAAATCCAATAAGGAGCAGGGTTGGCGGGCGTGTGTTGCGGAGAATATGCTCGAACTCACCGCGATCGCCGACGATCTGTTCAAGCGATCGCAACACTCACGGGGGCGCGTGATTTTGCGGACACTTGCCCGATTACGCACAATTGAGTCCGATTACCAAGACTTCCCGTTTGGACGGGAGTATCGCGTCTTCGTTTATCAGAACCAGGTGTTGGCCTATGGGTTCTATTGGGACCAGTCCCCAGACAGCAGCAAACTCACTACTGCCGAGGAGCGTGCCGTCCAAACACTGGCGGTTGAAGCAGCCCGCCGGATTGGCACACCTTTTATCGCCATTGATATCGGACAGCTCGAAAGCGGCGAATGGATTGTGATTGAGGTCGGTGATGGGCAGTTTTCTGGATTAAGTCAAGTACCCATCTTAGAACTCTGGAGTCAGTTGAAAGACATCTCAATACTCTGCGTGAAAAGCGCGGGATGGGCAACGTCGTTGCCAAGTCGCTGTCCCTCCCAGACGTGCATGGTTCATTGCGTCGATCTCGGCCATCGCCATAGATCTCTGTACGGGCAGGTTTTGTGGTTAACACAACAGTTTTGACCGACCACTGATCGGTTAAACTTGCCCCTGCACCTCGCGGAACTCAACCCAAAGGGTTTACACTTTGTCAGGGAATAGATTTCACTTTTTTGAAGGACTGAAATCGTAAGGTTGGCAATCAGTCTAAGTCTTGTTTATAGGTCTTATGGCACTGGTCAAGACAAGAGGTTGCGCTCTTAAATGCACCCAAATCAGTATAGTCAATCGAAATAGTCAATCGAAAGCAAAATCAATAACCTGTCAGAGTATACTTTTGTTGACCACCATAGATCTGTCTGGGAAGGCGTAGCCTTAACCGTCCCTGAAAACCTGCGATACTGACCGAATCTTTAGGAACTCGTCTGGAGTTGTTCATGGTTATCTGACTATTACATCTGGAGATGGCATAGTCAATTCATCGTCATTAACAGGCAAAATCTAGCCAAAACTAAAGAATTTCAACCTGTTTAGTGGCTGAACTCCTTTATTTGTAAAGCTTTCACTACAATGCGGATGAAAGGACTTGAACCTTCACTCCGTGAGGAACTAGAACCTAAATCTAGCGCGTCTACCAATTCCGCCACATCCGCTT
>CAZJZR010000484.1:0-3904 GCA_964550475.1 uncultured bacterium | reverse complement strand
GGGGCGGCTCGGCATTGGCTCTGACTAGATTCGATCACTTATGTATACACAGTAGGTACACCCAGAGGCGATAGAAACTGAACAGGATAAAGAAATTCCGCAGCGTGTATTTGCCTTTGCCGGTGGTGTCTGTGTGGTAACCAACCCAGGAGTTCACCAGAATTGCGACGCTAATGCCCAAGCCATCCCACCACCGCAAACCCAATTAGCGTTACCGTTGCGATCGCCATGTTGATCCTGACCTCAGAGTGGCCCAAATAAATTCTAAAAAGAACACCCCCACATTGAGCAATATGTGAAACAGGCTCCCCATCAGTGGTTGTTTACGGACTACAGCGGACGCGACGCAACGCTGACACTGGCGACGGTTGGAGTTGAGCTATCCTTGGGCGATATCTATGAGGCTAATCCTCCAGCTTTAGGGTCGCCAGCGTAGAATGGTCTGGATAGCGCAATCGAGCTTGACTGCTCACCCCTCACCCCTGCTGGCCAATTCTCTGGTTACCACCCTTGTTTCGCCAATCTTCCTTCCGCCGAGTGTTGCTGTTCTGGAGCTTATTATTGAGCGTTCCAGTGCTGATTTTGGGCGAGTATGTGACCTATTTGAAGGCGAAGGAGAGTTTGCTGGTTAATGCCCACGACAATTTAGTAGAAAGTGCGCGGCGGGAAGCGCGGCAAATCCGGCGATCGCTGCAATTTTTAACCGCCAGTTTGCAAAGTACCAGCCAATCTCCGGTGTTGTTTTCCCCCAATCAGGGGACAATTGAGCAATTTTTTGGTCAGGTGGCCAACCAACTGCCCTTGGCAGGGGAATGTTTGCAACTGACCCGCATCCCTAACCTTGGATCGGCGGCATCCGCGACCGCTGGCACAACCCAGGCGATTGTGGCCAGTACCTGCGGCAATCCGGTTTGGCCGTTGGGCGATCGCCAATTCAAACTTCCGAAGCAGTGGACACCCCAACGGGCACTGGGCGATGGGGACAGTCCAGTTGACCCGATTTGGGTGCCCATTGATGATCAGGCACCTACGGTCACCAGCCCAACTGTAACTCCAAGTCCTTCTCCATCGCCAACTCCATTAATATCACCATCACCATCATCAATTCCAATCGAGTCCTCCCCCCAGAGACACTTTCACCTTGTGGTTAGCACTCCGGTGTACACGCCACAGGGTGAACTAGCTTACATCCTCAGCTTGCGGGTGGCCTTGCCGTGGACGGAATCCACCCAACTGGATACCCTCAGCGGTTCCACGCTCAACCGGATTGTGGTGGATCAAAATAACCGTTTAATTGACCATCCCGACTCAGAGTTGCTGGGCAAACCGTTAGAAGAGGCAATGCGGCAAACTAACCCGCCTCCAGAGGGAGGAGACAATGGCTTTAATCGCTGGCAAACGCTGCTTGACCGAGTCATGAATCGCGATCGCCGCCCCACTATTTTTCGCGATCGGCAAGGTGACGATTGGTTGGTGGGTTCTGCACTGGTACAACTGCCCACCAGCCAACGCAAACGCTCTTGGCGACTGCTCTACACCATTTCTGCCGCCGAGATCTTGGCAGGATTAGACGGCATTAAACAAACGCTGATATTTCTCACCCTTGGCCTGGTATCGGTCAACTTTTTGGGAGCATTGTACCTGGCGCGTAAATTAGCCTTACCGTTAGAAACCTTGCGGGATTATGCCCATCGGGTTGAGGAAGGGCAAACTGATCCCGTGCCAATGACCGCCTTTACGATCACTGAATTTCAGCAATTGGCGGCGGCTCTGAATCGGATGGTGGAGCGGCTGGATCACCGTGCCCAAGAGCTAGAAACCGCTTGGAAAGAGGCGGAGATTGCGAACCAACTCAAGAGCGAATTTTTGGCTAACATTTCCCACGAACTTCGCACACCACTGAATGGCCTGATCTGCTCCTTGCATCTGGTGCTGGATGAGTGTTGTGATGATCGCGAGGACGAATTGGCAACGCTGCAACAGGCAGATGGATCAGCGATGCACCTGTTGGGGATTATTAATGACCTGCTGGATGTGGCCAAATTGGAGTCGGGTGAGTTGGCACTGGAGTACAGCGATGTTGACCTAGGCCAACTGTTGCAGGATGAGATTAATAGCCATGCCCAACGGATTGAGCAAAAGGGGTTAACACTGCACTTGGGGGAAGGGTTGCAAGCGGCAACGGCTGGATCGACTCCCCAGCCAATCACTGTCCATGCGGATGCTAATCGCTTACGGCAAGCGGTGCGGCAACTGCTCAGTAATGCAATTAAGTTCAGCGATCGCGGCCAGATCACGGTCGATCTGGCTGTGACCACTGCTGCAACCGTTGAGGCGATCGGTGAGACGCAATCCACCCAAGCATCCGGATCGGCGACAGATTTAAAGCAGTGGGCGATCGTCACCATCCAAGACACCGGGATTGGCATTGACCCAGACCAACAGTGGAAACTGTTCAAACCATTCGTCATGGTCGATGGCTCCCGCACCCGCCGCTTTGGCGGTTCCGGCATGGGCTTGGTGATCACCCGCCGCCTGATGGAACAAATGGGCGGCCAAATCACCATCCACAGCGACGGTTTAGGCAAGGGGGCGATCGCGAAGCTAGTGCTGGAAGTGAGGGAATCGGGTAATGGGTAATGGGTGATGAGGACTGTGAATGGTACCTGCCCAGATGGATCAACCCTGAATTGTTCGAGCCATCTGGGTTGGGGTACCGAACCCCTACATGACCATCTTATGTGTGATCTGTAGGGGCGCGGTGCCTGCGTCCTTGATAGGAACGTGGACAGTTACTGTGAATTAAATCAGTTGATATTTGTAGAGGCGGGTTTAGCGGATCACTCGGCATCCTGGAATGGACTTGACAGCAAAACCCGCCCATACAGTTATCGGTTGGGTTGTGGATTGCTTTACCCAACCGACAACCGTCACCCAACTGACACCTACTACAGATCAGAAATTAGGGATAGTTGCTTCGCCAGGTATTCCCGGAAAGCATCCATGCCACCTTGATTATCCCATCGCTCATGAAATGCCTTGAAAGCAGTAAATTCGTAAGGAATCCCCTTCTGAATCTGCACATCAAAACCCAATACATCTTCTCGATGGGGGAGTTCGCCCCAATCCATTTCTGGCTTCCACCAAACAATCTTGACGTATCGCTGAAAGTACCCACCTTTGTTTTCGGGCTTGTCATCCAGCACTTCAACAACATGAGTGATTTTGGCATGTTGTGTTAGCACCATCAGATCCCCAGAATTCAACATTTCTGAGCCTTCTTGTTTGAATCCCAATGGCACGATCGTCAACCCATTCTGTTGAATTACTGGATCTTGATACTCTGCAAATTCGTTAGGCGAAACGGCCCAGTAATGGGGCCAATCTTTAGCAGGGGTCACGACCTTAATCCATTGGAGGCGCGATAAATCCATGATTTTTTCCTGTGATAGTTCGATGTCCGGTGAATTTAGGAACTCAACGCCAAAGTTAAGTGATAAGAGGTCTTCAATCTTCTTCAGCAACTCGTAGCTGATAGTCGTTGCTTCGCCTTTTTCCAGCTTGTACCAGTAGGTTGGCGTAACTGATAATTGCCTGCATATTTCTAGCAGACTCATATCAGAGGCTTTTCGTGCCGCAAGGAGTTGGGCTGGAAGATTGGGAACGTCTATTTCTTGAACTCTTCTGACTCTCATGAGCGTTAGTCCTTAAGTCATCATTGATGACCCATGAATAAACTATAAACTATGAGTTTATAGTTGGCAACAACTAATAGTTTACAGTTTAGGGTCGGAGATTGAATTAATCATAGTATTGGTTTGGCTACATAACCGCACTCAGCGTACCCCTTTACCCCTTATCCATTGCCCACCCCAAGCGCGTCGGTTGTTGATAAATTCGCTTC
>CAZJZR010000483.1:0-3909 GCA_964550475.1 uncultured bacterium | reverse complement strand
CCACATTGGCCTGGGCAATCTGCACACAATCATCGCCAAAAAAATTCTGCAACTCCGCCAGTTTGAACAGTTCCAAAATGTCGAGGACGCGGCGGATGTTTTGCGGGGGAACGGCGGCGACCGGAGTTAGGGAGGCGGTAGGAGAGGACAGGGTGGGGGTGAGCAGCAGGTAGATCAGTTCCCGGTAGACGGGTTCTACCGCATCCCGAAAGTCGAATTGCAGATCGCGGTTGGCGACGATAATATCGCCCCGGATGCTTTGTAGGGTGGCGATCGCATTTTCGTAGGCTGCGATCGCCGGGGACAGATTGCCTTGGCGACGCAATAACCGCCCCAGTTGCCATTGCCAACGGTACAGACTGTCGGGAGCTTGCGCGGATTGGGCGGCGAATAGGGCTTGGCGGGTGTATTGCAGAGCCGAGTCAGTCTGCGCTTGGGCTTCGTAAAGTTGCCCCAGAGAACCGAGGGCAAAGGATTCGGAGCGGCGATCGCCAATGGCACGGGCAATGGTGAGTGCCTGATTCAGCAGCGTCAGCGGATCAGATTCCGTGGCGGCTTGGGGCGATTGCAGCAGGCTATTGGCCAGGCTGATCAGGACATAGGCTTTGGCTTGGGAGTTGGGTAAGCTGTCCAACAGGGCTAAAATGCGGGTTTGGTTGCTGCGGATCTGGGTTGGGGCTTGGGGGACTTGGTTGGGGTTGCGCTCTAACAGCCGATTCAAATTCAGCAACGTTTTCACTTCTGCCATGGTGCCAAGGCTCTGGCTCACCCGCACACTCTCTTGGTACAGGCTGAGGGCAGTGGCCAAATCCCGATTTGCCAGTTGGGTGAGGCGATCGGCTTCGGGATCATCGCCTTCTAGGGTGGCGGTGTTTGCTTGGTAACGGTAGCGTTGGGCACGACTGGCAAACACATTGCCGCGATTGTTCAGTGCCGTTGTCAGATAATCCGGATCGTTCAATTGTCGCGCCAGCCGTAGCCCCGTCTCAGAGGCGGTGAGGGCGGTGTCATAGTCGCCGCGTGCCCAATGGGCATTGCTTAAGGCTCCGTGGGCGGCGGCGGCGGTACGGAGGGCAGCGGCATGAGCTGGAGTGGCGGATTCTGCGGTCAGTCGGGTTTGGGCGATCGCCTGCTCCAGTAACAGAATTGCCTGTTGATGCTGCCCCAGGTCGTTGTAAATCTGCGCCTGTTCCGTCAAGGCTTGGGCGAACCAGTGCGTCCCCAGTTGCCGCTGATCGGCTCCAGACGCTTGCACCCGATACAGCCCGATCGCCCGTCCCCAATGGTCAATCGCCCGATCCAGTTGACCCAATTGCCGATAGGCTTGCGCCAAATTGCTGTGCAGCAAAATTTGCGTTGGTACAGGTTGGGGTTGGCTGAGGGCTTGCTGCCACTGGGCGATCGCCTCGGCAAACTGTCCCGCCTGATACCGCTCAATTCCCTGTTGCAGTAGAGAGGAGTTGGCTGGGCTGATGCCGTCAGCGATCTGAACCGGATCCGCCACAACGGACAGGGCATGAATGGGGCGATCGCCCGCTCCCAAAACAGTCAGCCCCAGCGCGATCGCCACACCCAGGCCAAAGCGGATGATCTGCACCCAATACCGTCCCAAGGCTCAACCCTCCAACGCTTACTCGCCCGATGACTTCTGCTTGGCTCCAGTCTCTGCCCCAGTATTCGCCCCAGACTTCACCCCACTCCGCTGCACCCAATCCTTACCCACCTGAATCATCACATCCGAATCCAAGCTGCCTGTGCTTTCGGTACGAATTTCGCCAAAACCCAGCGATCGCCGCACCGCCGCCGCGTCTTCAATATTCCCCTGCTGGGCGATAATCCGCGTCACCTGTAACGGCTCCGACCACGGCGCATCTTCGTAGACATTGCTGAACCCCGCTTGATTCAGCGTCTTCCGCAACTCCTGCACCGCCGCTTCCTGTTCCGTGCTGTCTTGCACCGCAATTCGCATCCGGGTTAAATCGGCCTCTTCCGCCGTTTCCAGCCCTTGGTCAAAATACCGAGCAATCAAATTGGTAATCCGTTCGTGGTTAGGAATCCAATAGCTAACCGCATTGCCAGGGCCGCCCATGCCAAAATCTCCGGGCACCATCAACATATCAATATTTGATCGGGTCAGTTGGGTGGCAAACCCCACCAACGCCACCAACTCTTCCACACTTAAATTGGTGTCCAAGTGGGACTGAATCACCGACAAAATCGACGGAATCCGTCCCAGGGTGCTGGGGTTGAGGGCTTGTTCCATCAACGCCCGCATCACCATCTGTTGCCGCTGAATCCGGCCAATATCGCCATAGTTGTCATACCGGAACCGCAACAGTTGCAGGGCTTCTTGTCCGGTTAGATGTTGCCGACCGGCCTTGAGATTAATGTACAGGTGTTGACTGTCGTCACTATATTTAATGTCCTTGGGCACATGCACCGTCACACCCCCCAAGGCATCCACCAGTTTTTCCACCCCCTGCACATTAATCCGCACATAGCGGTCGATGGTCACGCCGCCCAGCAAATCACTGGTGGCTTTCGCGCTGAGGGCCGGCCCGCCATAGACATTAGCGGCGTTGATTTTGTCGATCCCGTGCCCCTCGATTTCGGTGCGGGTGTCGCGGGGGATGGACAGCACAGCTAGGCGGCGATTTTGTGGATCAAACCGCAGCAGCAGCATGGTATCAGACAAGCCTTCAAAGGAGTTAATCGTCGCCTGATACCGTAATTTCTGGGTTTCCGGGGGCGGATTGTTGACATCCGTACTCAGCACCTTAATCCCCAACACCAGGATGTTGACCGGACGGGTGAGTTCCGGGAAGTTGAGGTTGACGGCGGTGGAAATGCGATCGCCCTGGTTAAACACCGAGGCTTCCTTGGGGGTGAGTTGCCGTTGCATCAACGGGGTGCTGGACAGTGACAGAGCCAACAACGCCCCTGCCGTTGCCGAGAGCATGGCCGTGCCCGTCAAGCCAAACATTAACCAAACCCAACGCAGCGATCGCGCACCACGGGCAGCTTGGGGGGCAGGTTTTGGGGCAGGATTGGTCGGTTTGGCAGGTTGCCCTTTGGTCGCAACAGGTTGGTTAGACGTAGACTTCACAGGTGTTTTTGGGTCGGTCACTGGGCATCCTCACACACTCAATTAGCGGCAACACGCACTTGTTCTGACGTGATTATTCTGAACGTGATGGTTTTAAGGTGATGGCTCTGAAATTAGTTCGACTAGGCCATCCAACGAGAGATCTGAAATGGGTATTACCAGACACTTCATCTGAATCTGAAATATCGGCGATATATCGCCAATATAGATCCGATATGCCGTTACAAGGGGAGATTGGCAAGGGTTACGGTTGTTGAGTTCCGGTCTGACTATACCCATAAATTGCGCCGAATTTACATTGACTCAACATCGGCATCAATATCAGCCTCAACATTAGCGTCAACAGTAGAAGCGGTTGGCAACGATGGCTAGAAAGTGATTAGACGGTTAACGTTTCGTGCGTTCCGCCCAAGAAAAATCACCGTTTAAACCGCTCTCTTAGCCAGGAACTCAATCGACTGATTGCAATCGGTTGGAATTGGTTTGACTAATCCTCTTCCAGTTATGCAATCTGTGTTGTCAACAATCCGGGTTTTGATCCGTTTAGCCCTGGCGATTTCCAACTAGACTAAATAACCTTGGGAATTATCGCACATACACAATCTATAGGGTAGGACTGGATGAAAAATTGCTCACCTTAACTATGGATAGAGGGATAAATTAATTTGACTTGTGAAATTGAAGATGGCAACTCCATGCAATCAATCTTGATTGAACCGAGATGGAATTGACTACCATTCCCCATTTAATGGGGCGTATTTCACGTTTGGGGGAGGGGCGGTTAAAACCGCATCTACAAGAAC
>CAZJZR010000482.1:0-3910 GCA_964550475.1 uncultured bacterium | reverse complement strand
CACCTTCTCCACAAACCGGATCTCACCCCGTTGGACGAGGGCGATCGCGCCGCGACTGGCGACTTGGGCAAAGTCAGCCGGTTTACCGACTCCCGGCACCACCACCACCGCTGCCGTCACATCCGCCGCCACCGTCCCCCGCATGGCACGACCCATCAGCGGCGTACCCTGCATCGTAATCTGCGATCCCAAATCGGTGAATTGGCTATAGCTAAACGGTTGTAACTCCGTCACATAGCCCGCCTGTTGGTAAGCCGCTTGCAAATACGCCCGCACCTGTTGATTCACCGGCGATGCCGTCGGTCGTGGCCCCATCTGCACCAACGCCTTCACCGTCGCCACTGCCCCACTGGGGGCGATCGCCCCCGACTTCTGCGGCGGCGCACCACTAAAGCTGGGCGTACCCCACCCACACCACACCACCAGCACACAGGTCAGCAGGCTCAACAGTGCCGCCGTCCATCGCTGGGGCAGGTGGCGGCGCAGTTTCAGCCGAGTGTCAGGATGATGGCGGAATTGGGGGGAAGGCTTCATGGTAAAACTCCTGCCTGACAATCGCGCAGCCAGGTTTGAATGCCCTGGGCAATGAAGCCGTGGCTGGCATCACGCGGGGGCGTGGGGGAACTGTTGGTTTTAGTGGGATAGGCACCGCTACGGGTCAACAGTTGCACCAACTGCCACCCCTGATCACTGGGTGCCAAGACGAGCCAATGGTATTGCTGCAACAAAATCAGTCCGTCGGGTTGATATTGTTTGCCGTATTGCCGTTCTAAGGTGGTGAAGAAAACTTGGCGCATTGGGGTGGCCAGTTTGGGGGCGTTCGGCAAGACGGCGCGATCGCGATGCAGCACCGCATCCGGAAGTGGTAAGGGCGAAAAGTCCGGTTGACCAGCCAGCACAACCGAGCCATAGCGGGAAGCCTGGGTTAGACTGCGGCGCGATCGCTGGATCACCCGATTCACATAACTGGGCAGGGCTGGCAATAACTGATTAATCAACGGTTCCAGTTCCGTGGGACAGGTGGATCGGGTGCGGGGAGGGGTGGATTTGCTGGCAAGACGTGGGGCAGCGGGTTGAGTCGTGAGCGGGGACGTTGGGGCGGATGGTTGGGCGATCGCCGGAGCCAGCCCCACCGTGCCGCTCGCGATCGGGATCAGCACCAACCAAGCCACAGCCCGCAGCCAGCGTTTCCTTACCGCCATCCTGCCCTCATCCCCCACCCCCTGCGACACGCTCAGGCAACGGGAGCGGGATTTGGAGGCAGGGCACGGCTGGCGGGATAAATGGTTTAAATATGCTGGCAATGACAAGCCTAGGGCAAGGGTTAGGTGAACGCAGGATGGTGGTACTGAGACCTGCGGGAAGAGCATCTGCCGAGTTCCACTGTGCCACCCTGTGCTGCTGTCGTTGAACCGCCTCATCATCCGTTCTCCTCACCGTCAGCACTGTGGTTGGCTTCTGCTCTGCCGCGAGGGAACGGCAACTTAGTTCCCATTTCAGTCCAGGCAGAGAGGATCAGGTAAAGAATGAACAAACTCGCAGTCAACAGAAAAATGGGTAAGTCCTCAGGCATAGTCAGGCAGGTGATGAAGGGCGCGATGGACAGAATATCGCTAGGGATCAAGCCCATTCTAATGGCCAAATTGCTGCATAAACGTCCGATCCAGCCAATCTTGCCAAACCCATCGGTAACGGTGGAACCCCCAGCCCCAATTTCCCCAAGCGGCCAGGTCTTCAGCCGTCAACCCATTGGAGTGGAACCGCGATCGCCGAGTCTTGTCCCCCTGTCCACCGTCCCTGATGCAGCTTCATGCAACTTAGAGAGAAGTTGGCTGAAAACGATAAAACCCGGCCACCTGACCGGGTAACATCCCCAAATGGGGTGCGTGGGCTGTCTCTGTACTTACTATCATCCGCAGGTGGGGGAGAGGCGCGATCGGCCACCGCCACTAGACGATCGCATGGCTATCGCCCCCCCACCAACACCACAGCTCAGTCAGCCATGGACGGATGTGAGGCTACTCCGCCTCCGCCCGTTTCAATTCCCCGGTGCGGATGGTAATCGTTTGGGTTTGGTTGCCGCGATACACCTTCATTTGCAGCGTCGTGCCAACCCGACTGTTTTCCACCAGCCGTTGCAGTTGGTCGGCGCGGGTTACCGCTTGGCCATCCACCTGCACAATCACATCCCCCCGACGCAGGCCAGAGGTAGCAGCGGGGGTGTTGGGCAGCACCCGCACCACCAACACGCCATTCACTTCCGGCAGCATAAAGGTGGCATTGGGATCGCGGTTGCTTTCCCGCGCATCATCCGCCGTCAGCGTCGCCATCTGGATCCCCAGGTAGGGATGGGCAATCCGTTCGCCCCGCTCCAGCCGTTCGGCAATGTCCTTGGCTTTGTTGATCGGGATGGCAAAGCCAATCCCCATAGCATCAGCCCGAATCGCCGTGTTGATGCCAATCACTTGGCCTTGGTCGTTGACCAGGGGGCCACCGGAGTTGCCGGGGTTAATGGCAGCATCGGTTTGGATAAAGTCCAGCCGTTTGTTGGGGATGCCCGCTTCGGCACTGGAGCGGCGTAGGGTGCTGACAATGCCGAGGGTGACGGTGTTGTCTAAGCCGAGGGGATTACCGACGGCGATCGCCCAATCGCCCACCTGTACCCGATTGGAATCGCCCAAGGTCGCCACTGGCAAGGAACCGGACGGGGTAATTTTCACCACGGCCAAATCGGTAACTTCATCCGTCCCCTGCACCCGACCGTCAAACTTGCGGCCATCCTTCAGGGTCACCGTCACCCGATCCGCCCGATTCACCACATGGGCATTGGTGAGGATCAACCCATTGCGGTCAACAATAAAGCCCGATCCCTGTCCCCGCAACCGTTCCTCACGGGGCATTTGCGGCATCTGGCCAAAAAATTGCCGGAAGAACGGATCATCCAAAAACGGATCAACGGGGCGGGTAACGGTGCGTTCGGTGTCAATCCGCACCACCGCTGGCCCCACTTGGTTGACGGCATTGGTGACAAAACTACCCGCACGGGCGATCGGTACTTGCGCCACCTCTAAGGACTTGGCGGCGGCACTAGGGGCAGCGGCAGGACTCGCCACCGCCGCTGACGGGGACGGTTGCGCCGTCGGGGTAGGTTCAGCCTGGGAGGGTAGAACGTGTAAGGTGGTAGCTGTAAACACGGCACCGATCCAAATCGCCAGCACATAGCTACCAATTCGGCGGACAGAACGGGAGAACTTCGACAACTTCATGGCACTTTCAGGTTTCCAGTTCAGCGATCGACTGTACAAAATGAAACGTAACAAGATTGAACGTAGCAAAATTTTGGGTAAAGACAACTTTAGGTAAAGACAACTCAGGTAAGGACAAACTGAAAAAATCAAACCAAATTCAAATCAAACTCAAAATAATGGTAACTGCCCAGCTTGCCCTCACCCTAAATCCCTCTCCCAAAAAGGGAGAGGGACTTTGAAACTCCCCTTCTCCCGTTCCCTGAGCTTGTCGAAGGGGGGAGAAGGGGTCGGGGGATGAGGGATAGAGTAAGCAGTCAATTACTTGGGCAGTTACAAATAATCTTGAACCGACCGAATCTCTTTATCTCTATGAGTCAGAGTTGATTCGTGTCAGCGTCCACTCGGTTACAGGTTGAACGGTACAGGCTACATCCACACGACTGGAGACGGAGATCGCAATCCCACTGTGTCTATTTTGCCAGGAGAACTTGGTTCTGAGCGCGATCGCTCCCCACCCAATTGGGCGGGTTTCCCCACCTGACCGATGGTTGTCCCGGCTAGGCTCTTAAAATTGTCCTGTGGTTTCTAGTCTGGCTCCAGTTCATAGCGGAAGATGAAACCAGTGAAGAGAAAATGCCATGAATGGTTCCCATTCCCCCATC
>CAZJZR010000481.1:0-3913 GCA_964550475.1 uncultured bacterium | reverse complement strand
TCGGTTCGGCTACGCTCACCGACCGAAGAAGTCCAACCGACTCAGCTCTCAGGATTTGCCCAACACTGATTGTCGAGATGATTGTCCAGATGTCTGACTAATCCCTATCCACTATCCACCATTCACCAGCCACTATCCACTATCCACTCATCCCAAGGTCAAACACATGACAGACATCGGTACACCGGACATGATTCTGGGCGGATTGGCGATCGCCATCTTGATTGGCGGGTTGGTGATGCTGTTTAGTGGCATGGGGAATGCCAATTAATGCCAATTAATGCCAACTTGTAATGCCAACTAGGGAATGTCAAGCAAAAAATAAGTTTCTGCTGCGTCCTGTCGTTCTCAAGTCGCCTGCGGTGGGTTAGGCAAACTCCCTTCGCGTCATCCTGATTTGCAGGCCAACGGTTGAAAAAATAAACAGAATAAGCCCCGTGACTGTCACTGTTCACATCCCCCACGGGAAAAGTGTTGCGGGCTGCGATCGCTTGGTTCTCCCCTGATAGGGAGCGAACGGTTCCCCGTGACTCAACGCTTTTCCAACTAAGCATCAAGACCATCCGCAGTCATGGCTTAACCATGATTTTGCCCATATTCCTCCCATCCATCAGCAATGAGGTTCGCTTTACAGCCGCTTGCTCTAGGGTGGTGAGCATAGCTGCGCTTACTGACTCCAAGCTCAGTAGATCGAAAAGGTGGTTGTGGGGACGGCTTTGTCGCCCCCACAACACGCCTCAAACTAAACAGGTAACCGTTCACTCCCCTGACGAGGAGTGAACGGTTACCGAACCAGAGATGTCTATGTTTTCGATCTACTGAAGCTAGGTAAGGGATTGGCGTGAAAATAACGTACCTGCGATGTGTTAGCTCCTGCCTAACGCATCCTACACATACTGTTCTGAAATTTGCATAGCAATTTTGATTGGGGAATAGGAGACCATTCATGGCCAATTCGGAGCATCTGGCATTGTTAGAGCAGGGTGTTGCAGTGTGGAATCAATGGCGACAAGACCATCCCAATTTGCGTCCGGACTTAACTGGAGTGAGTTTGGGTTGGTTAAATCTGAGTCGTGCCAATCTGAAACAAGCCCAATTGCAACGAGCCAACTTGTTTGGTGTGGATTTTCGAGAAGCCAACTTAGTGGGGGCTAATTTAGAAGCCGCTGACTTGTTTGGCGCGGATTTGTTTGCCGCTGATCTGACTGGAGCGAACTTAAGCAAGGCCAAATTATTTGGGGCGAATTTGTTCGGAACCATCTTGCAAGCGGCTATTCTACGGGGCACCGACTTAGGGCAATCCAATCTGGTGTGTGCAAATCTGACCCAAGCGGATTTGCATCAAGCGAATTTGCAAGGTGCGATTCTCTGTCTGAGTAATTTAGTCCAAGCTAATTTAGAAGAAGCGAACCTAATTGGTGCCGATCTATCTGGCGCAAACCTTAGCCGGACTGTGTTTGAGCAGACCAGTGTGTTGGGTGCAGCATAGTCTGGGTAGGCGTGATAGTTACAAAGATCTATCGCTATGGTTTAGATCAAGCTTCGGGGGGGGAACTGGACAACCCCTGAAACATAGCCCACATCACTCAACTATGTTCACCAACTATGTTCACAAACCTTTGGGGTTAGGGGGCGAGGGTGGAGGTCACTGCCTCTGCTGCCCCTAAACGGCTCCGGATGTTGCTGTTGCCGATGTTTTGTGATTACCGATCTTATTGTTACCGATGCTGCTCTACTTGGATGGGGACATCCTGGCTTTGTTTGTAGCCGAGCACTTGGTAAACATCCACCTTATTTTGTTTGCCGCGTAGCTCCAAGGCTCCCCAAAATTCCACTTCAAACACTTCGCCCAAATAATCCAGGGTCGTGCCCATAATCAGTACCCGACAAAGGCGTTCTTGCCGTTCTTTTTTGTAGGATTCTAAGCGGGCGGCGGTGTTGACGCTATCACCAATTACGCCATACTCCAACCGATTTTCTCCGCCCAAACTGCCCACCATTACCGCTCCGGTGGCGATGCCGACCCGCATTTGCACAACGGGCATTTGGCGTTTGGCCCAATCTTCGTTCAGTTTGGCGAGGCGATCGCCCATCGCCAAGGCACAGGCAACAGCGCGTTGGGCATCTGCTGCCCGTTCCGCCTCGGTCATACTAGGGATGGGTACGCCAAACACCGCCATTAACCCATCACCCGTGAATTTATTCACAATGCCTTGGTGGTTTTGCACCTCTTGGGTCATGGCTCGGAGGTACTCATTCAGCCATCCCATCACCGTATTCGGCACCTTGAGTTCAGAAATGCTGCTGAAATTTTTGATGTCAGTGAACAAAATGGTGGCGGTGATGTTTTGGCCAGGGAGGATACCGGATTCCAATAGCTCATCACGGGCATTCCAGAGGGCTTGAGCTACCTTGGGGTCTACCTGTTGCCCCAGCAGGCGCATGATGGTGTGGCGTTGTTGGCGGGTTTGTTGGGTTTCATAAATTAACAGCGAAATGCCGGAGAGGATGCTGGCGATCGCGGGAGCGACCACTGGCACCCATCCCTGCCCCAAAAACAGCCCAAAACTTATCCCCGTCAGCGACAGTAATAACCCCGTCCCCGCTAAACCCAGCAGAAGCGGTTGGCGGATTGTCCACGCTAACACGCCACTGCCCACACCCCAGCCAATGATCCAGAGGATCTCCAGCCAATCGTCCCAAAACCACATGGGCGATCGCCCATCCAGTACTGCACTCAACAGTTGGCTAACCATCTGACCATGAATGACCACCCCAGCCATTTGGGGATTCCCGGTTTCCCATGGGCTGTAGGGCGTATTAAACAAATCCTTCGCTGTGGGTGCTGTTGCCCCAATTAGGATAATTTTCCCCCGGACTTGTTCCGGCTTCAGTTTTCCCTCGATGACATCCGTCAGACTGACTTGGGGGGCAACGACTTTGGAGCGATAGCTCAACATAATCTGGTAGCCGCCTGCATCCACGTTTTGGTAACCGCCAGAATTGCTCTTGAGTTGGGGAAATACGGTGGAACCAATTTGGATGTCCTGATTGGCCGTTTCTCCCACAGCAATCCCCCGACTGGCGAAGTAAAGACGGGCTGTTTGAAAGCCAAAGGAATACAGCGTTTTGTCGCCTGTGACAACCAACAGGTTACGGCGGATGGCGTTGTCTGTATCCAGCACCACATCATTAAAACCCACCCGTTCTGGTGGAATGGTGGGGGGAGCAGGGACAGGCTTTTCGCCAACATAAGAGGTGATGGCGACTATATTGGGGTGTTGCAATTGAGCAATGAAGGCATCATGGCCGGGTTCTATCGGAATATCACGCAGGATATCGAGGCCGATGACAGCGGGCTGGTGTCGTTGCAGTTGGGCGAGGGCTTGGGCGATCGCGCCATCAGAAATCGGCCATTGCTTTTGATTACGGATATCTTGATCTGTAATCCCGACAATCAGAATTCGGGGGTCGGGGCTGGGATCAAGTCCTAGATGCAGCTTCAACTGCACCATGTTGTCGTGGGCGACCAGTTCTAAGGATTCCAATAGGTTGAGGTAACGCAGCCCAATAGTCACTCCAGCCGCGATCGCGCTAGAAATCGCCACAATCGAAAGGCTGGTCAATAGTTCCGAACGACCTGCCTTTTTGTGGGACTGGCGTAATGTCCGCCAACCTATGCGATCCAGTAACTTGGCAATCAACGTGCGTTTCCCCTGGTCTGGCGACTCTCCCCAACTACGATCCAGGCAAGGCACGAATTACACCGTTTAATAATTGAATGCCTGCCAACAGTACCAAGCCGCCCAATCCCACAATGCCAGCGGGACGGAGGATCCCTTGTAGGCGACGCAGCAATTCTTCTAACTCTTTCTCATGATACTCACCCAACTTGGTTAAGGTAGCATCCAGA
>CAZJZR010000480.1:0-3914 GCA_964550475.1 uncultured bacterium | reverse complement strand
TTGTGCCGTCGTTTGGGCGAATCTTTTTGCCAGAGTTTCAGGAGCGATCGCTGGTGAATGCGATGATGCTTTATCCTGGGGTGTCGCTGGAATCAACCAATGCGGCGGGGTTGGCAATTCAGTCAGCGTTACAGGGCGATCGCCGCTTCCAGCATATCCAACTGCGGTCGGGGCGTGCCCCAGGGGATGCGGATGCGGCGGGGGTGAATGGTGCCCATTTGGATGTGGAATTGAGTCCGGCGGGGATGGCTGACCGCAACGGTAGCATTACCACCCTACGGCAGGAGTTGGCTAAATTGCCGGGGGTGGCGGCGAATATTGGCGGCTTCATTTCCCACCGGATGGATGAGGTGCTGTCGGGAGTACGCAGTGCGATCGCGGTGAAAATCTTTGGTGCGGACTTAGCGGAACTGCGTCATCTTGGGGCAGAAGTGACAGCGGTGATGCAGTCGATTCCGGGGTTAGTCGATTTGCAACCAGAATTACAAGTACCCGTGCCGCAGGTGCAGATTGTCTTTGACCGGATTGCCGCCAGTCGGTATGGCTTAACCGTGGGTGACCTGTCCCAGACGATTCAAACGGCCTTGAATGGTCAGGTGGTGTCCCAGGTGCTAGAGCAACAACAAACCTTTGACCTTGTGGTGTGGTTGCAGCCAGAGGCGCGGCAAAATCCGGCCACCATCGGCAACCTGCTGATTGACACGCCGACCGGACAAAAAATCCCCTTGGCGCAGGTGGCACAAATCCGCGAGGCAACAGGGCCAAACACGATCAACCGGGAAAATGTGTCGCGGTTATTGGTCGTTTCCGCCAATGTCAGTGGTCGAGATCTGCGATCGGTGGTGAACGAAATCCAAATGAAGGTGCGTCAGCAGGTGCCCTTGCCATCTGGGTACTTCATCCAATATGGCGGCCAGTTTGAGGCGGAAGCCCGCTCCACCCAAAGCATTTTGCTATATAGCGCGATCGCCGCGATCGTCATCACCATCATCATGTACCTGTCGGTGAAGTCCATTCCTTCCACGGCGATGATTATGCTCAATCTGCCCTTGGCCTTGGTGGGTGGGGCGATCGCCGTTGCGCTGACCGGGGGAGTATTGTCCGTGGCCTCGCTGGTTGGTTTTGTCACCTTGTTTGGTGTGGCCACCCGCAATGGCTTGTTGTTAGTGGACAATTACAACCACAAATTTAGTCAGGGTATGCCGTTAAAAGCTGTCCTGATCAATGGATCAATGGAACGGCTGAATGCGATTTTGATGACCGCCTTTACCTCTGCCTTGGGATTGGCTCCGCTGGTGGTGGCGGGTGGAGCCGGAAAGGAAATTCTGCAACCTCTGGCGATTGTGGTGCTGGGTGGGCTGATCACGTCCACCGCCTTAACCTTATTGGTCTTACCAGCCCTCTATGCCCGCTTTGGTTCCGCCCTGTTTCCCCAATCTAGTCGGGATGCGGTCGAGTCGGTTGTCCCCGCTGTGCCTCACCTGACGGGCGATCGGGTTTAGTCTAGGCGGGCGTTGCTTCCCATCCAGCCAATTCTCTAGCTGGGCTGGGGTCGTGTGACGCGCAAACTGCTGTAGTATGCAAAAGCAAACTGGTGGATGATGTTATGCAGTTCAGTGAACTGGTACGACAATTAGGGACGGGCACAGAACCGAATAGTCTCAGCGCGATCGCCAATGCCGCAGATTCAGAGCGATCTAACCCAGAGATTACGGGTGTGGCGGCTGTGGATGAGGCGATCGCCGGACAACTCAGCTTTATTGACAGCGATCGCTTTGCCACCAAACTGGATCAAACTGCTGCCAGTGCGCTAATTTTACCGCTTTCTGCTGAGCTACAAGCCACCGCAACGGCACGCGGCATCGCTTGGATTGCCACCGAACACCCGCGTTTACTGTTCGCCCAGGCGATCGCCCAGTTTTATCAACCCTTCCGCCCCGCCCCAGAAATCCACCCCACTGCTGTCATTCATCCCACCGCCCAAATCGGCAGCGATGTTTACATTGGCCCCTATGCCGTTGTGCAAGCCAATGTCAGCATCGGTTCTGGAGTGTGCATCCATCCCCATGTGGTGATTTACCCCGATGCGGTGATTGGCGATCGCGCCACCCTCCACGCCAGTTGTGTCATTCATGAACGCTGCCGGATTGGAGCCGATTGCGTCATTCACAGCGGAGCCGTCATTGGTTCAGAGGGCTTTGGCTTTGTTCCCACGCCCACAGGCTGGTTCAAAATGGAACAATCGGGTTGTACGGTGCTGGGCGATCGGGTCGAAGTGGGCTGCAACTCCACCATTGATCGGCCTGCGGTGGGAGAAACCCAGATTGGCTGGAACAGCAAGATTGACAACCTCGTGCAAATTGGGCACAACTGCCAACTGGGTCAGAACTGCGTCATGGCCGGACAATCGGGCATTGCAGGCAGTAGCAAGTTAGGTAACTGGGTGATTTTGGCGGGACAAGTCGGAGTCAGCAACCAAGTCACCATTGGTGATGGCACCACTGCCACGGCCAAAGCGGGCATCATTGGCGACATCGCCCCCCAAAGCACTGTCTCTGGGCACCCGGCCATTCCCCATCGCCAATGGCTCAAAACCGCCGCCTTGGAACATCGCCTCCCCGAACTCTACCAATCCGTGAAACAACTGCAACAGCAGGTTGCCGCCTTGCAACAACAGTTAGCGGCAGCGAACAGCCGCAACCTAGACGAGTGAAATCATTGGATCATCTGCAATTAGTGGATCCTTGCGTTTGCCCCCTCACCATTCTGTAGTCGTAAGCCCCAAATCTTGTGGGGACAGTGCTGGTGCGGCTACGCTTGCCCATTGGCAGGGGTAAGGCTGGGTCGCAGACTAAATAGATATAGCCGCTTGCGGTGGAGTGGGCTATGCCCGCTCCACTCAAACCCTTAACTAATAGTGTCTTGGGTGATTTGGCTGTGCCTCATAAATATGGGAATTGCTATAAGTTAAATTAATGAATCTGCCGCAATGCATATTTTATTTGTTTGCATCAGAGAAAAAATGTGCTCTGCTTGCAGACGTGCTTGCGTGTTTTTGCTGAGGCTTTATCAAAACTTTATGATTTTCAGGGGTGAAAATTCACCTGAGGGTAAATTTAAGTAACCTTTTGCGAAGGTTTAATGGTATTAATACAATGTGTTTGAAGAGATATCCGGATAAATTTACAATTTTGCGGAAAATACTGAATCAAACTGTCTGGGGATCTCGGTAGGATAATTCTGCAATTAGGGTGTGCATCACTAAAGCTAATCCGCTGAAATCCGTAGGGATGAAGCTACTCCTGTTTAGATTCGTCGGAGCACTTTTCATATTTGTTTCATATTTGTTAAGTGCGACTGGTTGGCGCAAATTCCTCACTGAGTAGAGGTTTGAGTGGTGTGGGCATGGCTCACACTACTTGTCAGCGGCTATATCAGTGCATGGTGTTCCAGGTTGGTGATTAGGGCCGTTGGAGAACGATCTACAGGTAATTGCGGTTAATTTAGCCATGATGTGATTGTTGCGCCGTTGAGTCAGCAAGTGAAGCAGCAAGCTTACCCTAATAACGGATTCTCCATAATTGGATCGCAGCCAAACTTTAATTGGTTCTGGCTCATTTCTGGATCATTGAATTGGTTCTGGATCAACTGCGATCGCGAATTAGTTGACTGTAAAAAGCTCGGTTTGAAAAACTCCAGTTGGAAATTTAGTGTGAAACCTGTTGAGTTCCAGCCTGTTAACTAGTGTTCCAGTTAAATAGTGTTTGATCTGATTCGATTTGATCTGATCTGATTAAGTTTAGTCTGATTAATTTTGTTTCGATGAATCGGCTTAAACCTAATAGATCAGGTGACTAGAAGGTTGATTTTGCGGATGTGGATCACAGGAAAAATTAACTTTTAAACCAGCCGCT
>CAZJZR010000479.1:0-3916 GCA_964550475.1 uncultured bacterium | reverse complement strand
CCCAAACGGCAAAGTACACGCCTTTTACGCCATTGACTTCGGTGAGGTGGGCACCCAGTTTTTCGTAAATTCGGTGGTGGTTGCCTTCGGAAAACAGGTGTACGTCGAAGTCGGTGAGTTTGGGCGATCGGAAGGCGTAGGGATCGTAAATCACCCGTTCGTGTTCGCCTTCTTTGATCCGCAGTTGATAGTTGGAGAGTTCTGGCGTGTCGATGACACACTCAAAGAAATGCGGATCGTAGGCCGAGGTCATGGGGTATTCTTGGCGGCTTTCCGGCAAGACCACCGTAGCGGCACTGGCGTTGGGAAGGTAGGCTCGCACCGCCCACTTGGTTTTCCCCCCCTCTTCCACGGGATGGGGGCCGAGCACTGCAAATGGGTCTTGGTGTTGGTTCCCAACAATCCAATTGACTTGCTCCTGGGCAACGGTGATGGCCATAAAGCACCTTGTTATAAATAAACGATAACTAGAGACAACAGTGAAACTGTTATCTAATGTAGAGTCTTTTGTTCCCATTACTGCGAGTTAGTGGCAGAGATCCGATCGCGATCGCGGGATAACGGGGTCACTGCGGGTCAACTGCTGGGTGATTCATCGCTACAGTTGGCGCGGTTGGATAGCGCGTTACTGAGGCCAATCGGCGTTTAAATGGAACTAAATGTATCTTTTTATACGCTAAATCCAGTCAAAAAATACGGATTTTGCCCAAATCTGGCTGGGTCTAAACAAAATCAATTCAGGCGGTTTACGAGAGTAGACGGTTATCCTCTCGTCATGGGTTAATAATAATAGAATTGTTAAATTGTAACGTTCACAGTCACCCAAGCAATCGCGATTCTTGCCCCTGTTTTCGGTCAATTGCTTACAGATCCACTGCCCGTCCGTTGTTGGATTAGCCCCCTCAATTTCGACCCGCGCAGCTTGGCTTGCGATCGCAACATACAGATTGCCAACTGAGCTGCCATGTTTTTGCCATTTTTTTCTGCGATAAATCAATAACAGCTCGGTATTAATGCGTTCCTGGCTGCTGATCACGCGCCCGACGTTGACCTGTAAATTCGATGACTACAGGGTGGCTAGAGTCGGGGTTGATCAGAATTCGTCCAGTAATTTCAGCCGTGACCATGGTTGCTGGCTGTGGTTCAGCAGGGTGCCCATTACTGATGACTTGAGCCGGATTAGATTTGCTATGGTTGGTGAAACGACTCACCGCCGCGATGATTTTCAGCGGCATGGGCGATCGCTGAGCCTGATCCATGGAACGACTGTCTACTGCTGGGCTAACCGTCGCAGGATTAGCACCCAATTGATTGTCTGGTAAACGCTGCCCCCCCTGACTGACTAGACCGATTGGCCGTCCTAGCGGCGGCAGGTGGGATGCTGCAACCCACTCCACCCCCCGTTGATTCACTTCTGTAAATAACCTCTCAACTGACCCTACAGCGCACTGGATAAATGATGGAGCATCGCCACTTAAAACCAATTGTCCTTGTTGCCATTGACCAGACAGGGGTGGTCTGGTATCGGCCATCCCGCCGCCATCCTCGGTCTGTGGGGTCGGGTTGGCTAGTGACAGGTTCCCATTCAAATAAACGCCGGATTGCAGGATGTCTAACACCATACCTGCGGGAGGAATGCAGGCAGGCGGCTCGGTGGTCGTGAGGTGATACTGCCCTGCAATGCGTTGCGGTGCTTTGAGTTGGGTGTTGCCGTAGTGGGTGACAAGCTGAAACACCCCAATGCCAATCCCGAAGGATGCCACATATAACACGAAAAACCGTAGGTTCAGCTTAAATGGCATGGTGAGGTTGGCGTTGGGGCAAGCGTTCTAATGTCGTCGGCGATCGCGTGAGGGACTGGCGAAACCATCATATCCCCGCGATCGGTGTGGGGACATGGCAATGTGTCAGCGGTTGTAACGTTAGGCGTAGGGTGCGTTAGGCCCCGCCGTAACGCACCGTTATCCAAGCGAGTGATGCGTTACGCTAACGCTAACGCATCCTACAAGTGAGGATAGGAGGCATAAATTGATTGCAAGGTTAGGGGGCTAACCTTACATCTGATGACACATTGCCGTGTCCCTACAGTTAGCTGTGTGGGTACATTATCTGTCTGCAAATCCCTTAGCTCTCCAACCTTGCGAATCAGTGATGCCCTTCCGAGACATGAAGGGTTCGTTTCGTCGATCTAAGCCATAGCGATAGATCTTTGTAGGGGCGGGTTTTGTCGTTCAATTAACAATCGTAGCGAGAGTTTCTCGGCTAAACCCGCCCCTACACCTCGCGGGACTCAACCAGAAGTTAGAAGGGAATGTCGTCAAAATCGGCTTCTGCGGTGGCTGGCGGTGCTGCATTGGGTTCGCTGACTGGAGCCTTGGGCGTTTTGGCTTTGGGGGCTTTCCCGCTGGGAGCCGGACTGGCGACTGGGGAGGCTTCCGGAGCGGCCATGGGTGCGGCTCCGGTGGCCATAGTGCTGGCACTGGAGGCCAGACTGGCATCCGTGCCGAGTTTGTGAATCCGCTGTACCGTTAATTCTGCCCGTTTTTCCTTGTAGCTGGGGTTGGAACCGTCCCGGACTTCAAGGGTGTTCATCCCTAAACGACCTTCCAGGATGACGCGATCGCCCACCTGATAGGTGTCTTGAATTTCCTGTGCCAGATTTCCCCAACCAATCACCTTAATCGTTGCGGGTGGATCGTCGGAGCGTAAGGGGGAAAACTCCACCATCATTTCGGCCACAGCCGTTTGGCTATCGGCGGTGTAACGCAACTGGGGGGCTTGGACAATTTCTGCCATCAAAATGCAATTGTTCATAGGTGAGGATTCCGACAAACAGAGGGCGATTGGGCAAATACCCAGAGGGTCAAACAATCAGGCTGTGGGCACCACCTGAACGTTAGTTTCCTCATAATACCGCCAGTTCCGATCAGCAAACGGGAGACTTTGGCATCTTTCCCATCTCTCTGGACTGCCTGAACTATCCGCTGTCAATCCAGGTTGTTAATCCAGGTGAGCCGGTTAAATCGGGATTGTAAACATTTGTAAAGTTTTCGATTATCCTTTGCCAAAATCGCTCAGCGGTATCCAATGTGCAGCGGCAAAAGCGATCGCCAAGAGTAACTCCAATGCCTTGCTAGCACAGTTTCTCAGCCATTCACTCCGCGCCACACTTAAAAACTCATGTATTGTTTTTTACCAACAAACCGTATCGAAAAATACAGCGCAGTGCTAACTAAAATTGGTGCAATCATCTGTGCGGTGTAACTGCTTACACACCCTAAATACCGTGAACCATTAATTTTGGGAGCCATTGCTTCACAATCACGGTTCATTCACGGTTCATTCAGGGTATGCAGTGATGACGCATCAACCCATTCAGCGCGGGTTGGTTATGGGTTATCTGTATTGTTGTGCTGGCAATTTATTGCAATTTTGTACTAGATTGCCGTATTGCTCTGATTCAGACTTGCCCTAATTTTGGCTCTACCGTATTTCAGACGGCTAGGTTTATGGCAGAGGCAACTCGCTTCGACATAGCTCAAACGCTGATACCTGGAAATTGGTGCGGTTAGTTTTTACTGTCTTGGGTTCTTCTGGTTTCTATGTGGATCTCCCTCTCTCGTTCTGAACAGGTGATCAGTTCTTTGATTTCGGGGCAAACCTATCTGCTACCAAGACAACCCAGATGTTTCTCCTCCACGTAACGCCTGAAACCCACCCACAGTTAGCCTGATGTCCGGTCTACGGTGACGGCGATCGCTGGGTGAATTGGATGTAAGCCCCTTCAGCTAATAAACGCTTTGTCCTGAAGCTTGACTAGCGATTTGACTAACGACAAGCTCGCAAGGCAATTAACGATTTATTGATTTTGTTGTTTTAGGAGGGAAGGTTCAGTGATGACATCTAGGTCAATGCT
>CAZJZR010000478.1:0-3922 GCA_964550475.1 uncultured bacterium | reverse complement strand
CCTTCAATGCGGCCTTCAACGGTTAAGGTGTTGCCCTGTGCCCAATCGACTGCCAACGGACAGGCAATGGAAAACTCAAAAATGCTGCCTTGTCCTGATTGGCTGCTCACCTGAATCTGACTATTCATCATGGCGAGGATGCTTTGGCTAATGGCTAACCCCAGTCCTGTCCCTTCCGCCTGTTGTTTGCGACTCCCCACCTGCTCAAACGGTAAAAAGATGGTCTGAAGTTGATTGGCATCCAGGCCAACCCCAGTATCAATGACTTGAAAATGCAGCGTGACTTGGGGCATCTCTTCCACCAGCGGACAACTGAGACCCGTGGATATTACGTCCCCATCCCCATCAGTGGCGGGGCTGGACGGTAACTGGGGCATCTGCACCCCCACTTGCAAGGTTACCGAACCGCGATCGGTAAATTTCACCGCATTGCCCAACAAGTTCAACAATACTTGCCGCAGCCGTTTTTCATCGACAACAATCCCATCCGGGAGGTTGTCCGGGACGTTATAGATGAACCTGAGATTTTTTTGTTCTGCCTTCAGCCGTGCCACTTCTGCTACCCCCTGCAACACCGCAGGTAAATAACAGGGACTCGGATACAGTTCCATTTTGCGGGCTTCGATTTTCGCCAAATCCAACACATCATTAATTAAGGTCAGCAGATGCGCCCCACATTGATGGATGATGCCAATGCCGCGTTGTTGTTGATCGGAAAGGGGGGTACGGGCGAGGATTTGCGTGTAGCCCAAGATGCCATTTAATGGCGTGCGGAGTTCATGGCTCATATTGGCTAAAAACTCGCTCTTGGCTTGGTTAGCCGTATCCGCCGCCACTTTTGCCGTTTCCAGTTGCTCGGTGTAGGTTTGTTGTTCCGCTAGTAAGTGTTTAACCCGCTGAATTAGTTGGTTGAGCGAAGAGGCCAGCAGCGTGACCTCATCGGTGGGGGAAATGTGGCTGGGCAATTTGGCTTGGAGGTCAAAGTTGGAGTCGCGGGTGACCTGTTGAGCCATGTCGGTCACCTGTTGGATCGGACGGGCGATCGCGCGGCTAATGTAAACCGCCAACAACACGGCAATGGCGATGGATAATCCCAAACTGGCAAGGATAATCTGGGTTCGCAATGCCTCAGCCTGAATCAATTCTGCTTCCGCTGCGGTTTCCCGTTGTACGGCTTGCTGATAAAACTCCGCCAGTTGGTCAGGAAACTCAATAAACTTGACGAATTCTGGGCTTTTAACAATTTTTACCAACAACTTTTCGGCTTGGGCTGTTCCGGTTGGCGTTGCCGTCAGCGGTTGCATGACCTGAATGAACTGTTTCACCTTGGTGGCACAGGCACTCACCGTTACTTCGTACTGATCCAGCAACGGTTGCAATCCTGGCAAGGTGGCCGCTGGCTCGGAGCGATTATGCTGCACTAAGCGGTCATGGATTTTGTCAATCCGGGCAATTAATCGCTGGCTTTCTCTCCGAAATACGTCCGGATTTTGCAAATGGGGCGATAGTTGCTTTGCCGGACGATTATATAAAATGTCAACTTGCAAACTGCCCAACAGGGTGCGTTCACTGGAGGCAATCTGGCGCGATCGCATCGCCGCTTGCTGATAGTGATTCCCGATAATTAAACCACTGGTTGTCCCAATCAACGCCACCCCAAGGGCGACACCATATCCATAAATAATTTTGGTGCGAATGGACATTTGCTGCTTCTCCCTGTGCAGTAGGGATGGATTAACCCAAACTGATTTTCTCCGACGATTGTGAATAAACTGAAAATGGTCTACGGAGGCGATCGTGGATTTGATGTATAAAAACGTAAAATTATTGGATGCAGATACTGATTTTTCCTTTAGTTCTGATTACAACCGATTGCCGTAGACTAGGCACAACCCACCGTCAGATCAGTGAGAGCCGATCAGCGACAGGTTGATGGTTCAGCGATGGGGCACAGGACACCGAACAACGGATGGAATTGTAGGGGGTGGGTTTCCCAACCCTTTATAGATCGAGTTATAGATCGAGTTATAGATCGAGCAATAAAGCGTTGATTACCCTGAATAGTTAACCCTGAATATAGCAATTCCCATATTTATGAGGCACAGCCAAATCACCCAAGACACGATTGGTTAAGGGTTTGAGTGGAGCGGACATAGCCCACTCCACCACAAGCGGCTATAGTGACCTGCAATCTGGTCAGGGATAGTTCACTGACACGTCAGGAGAGCCGCATTGGGTTTGATGGGCAGTGTCACGGCAAACACCGTCCCCACACCCAATTGGCTTGTTACCTCAATCCTGCCTTGGTGCAGATCAACTAAATGTTTGACGATCGCCAATCCCAACCCGGTGCCGGGAATATTGCCGACATTAGTAGCCCGTTGGAAGGGTTCAAATAAGCGTTTTTGATCCAACTCAGAAATGCCAATTCCCTGATCTTGTACCTGGAAACAAACCGCATCATCAACTTGGCTGACCGTCAGCGAAATAATCCCGCCATTGGGTGAGTATTTCATGCTATTGGTTAATAAATTGTTCAAAATATGCCATAACATTTTTTCCTCAATATAAACCTGTAACTCTCCCACTAAATTGCAGAGTTGCAGTACACATTGATTCATGCGATTCAATCGCAATGCTTCCAGCAATTCTTGACAAAACTTGATCACCGCTAGGGGCGTAGTCACGGGTTGCAATGTCTTGGCTTCTAATCGGCCTAAGGTCAGCACATCTTCTAGCAACTGGTTCATACTCTCTGTTGCATTACGAATCCGTCGCAGGTGATTGCCACGGGCATCTTCAGAAAAAACTTCGCCATATTCTTGCAGTAATTCGGCGGTCATTTGAATCACAGACAGCGGCGATCGAAACTCATGGGATACCATGGAAATCTGTTGGTTTTTCCGTTGGTTATCGGCTTCTGCGGCTTCCCGTAACAGTTCCGCTTGGTGCAGGGCTTTTTGCACTTCCAACTCTGCCTGATGTCGTGATAGCGCGATTTCAATCGTTACCCGCAAATCCCGATCTTTAAACGGTTTGAGAATATAACCTAATGGGTCTGTTAACTTTGCTCGTTCTAAGGTTTTTTCATCCGCATAAGCCGTTAGATAAATAACTGGAATATGGCATTGTTCTCGAATTTTAGTGGCTGCATCAATCCCATCCATTTCACCTTGGATCACAATGTCCATTAACACCAAATCTGGGTGTTGGGCGATCGCTGTCTGCACGGCTATCTCCCCAGATGACACAATATCCACCACCTCATACCCCATTTTTTTCAACTTCCGGGATACATTTTGGGCAATCAGTAATTCATCTTCAACAATGAGAATTCTGGCAGGTTGCATACTCAATATCCCTGGTGATGGTAAAGTTCAGGCAATTACAATTGGCATACAACACCGTGGTGTAGCGGTTCATATGCCTCCCATTCCTATTTTATTCTGGATTGAACAGGGCTTATCGTTACTTGCCGTGATCTGGGCATAGCCCATAGAACTCAACCTTATACCTAGTCAGGATTTCGCCAGAATTAAATTTGTTGGATAAATATCAAAAAATGATACAGACTGAGGCTACAAACGACGACGATAGTTCAATTCAGAAAACGTTAGTTTAAATTCAGTTCCACCTACACGATTGAGTTCTAGCTTGGCTTGGATTTGTTGAGCCAGTAGACAGACTAATTGCAATCCCAAAGATTCGGTTTTACGGAAATCTACTTCAGTTGGGAATCCCACACCATTATCATGAATGCTGAGGACGATTTGCTGCGACTCTGCAATTTTTGCACGAATGAAAATCTCCCCTTCTATGGTGTTAACAAAGGCATGTTCTAGGGCATTAGCAATCAGTTCACTCACTATTAGACCGCAAGGAGTCGCGGTTTCAATATTTAAGAAAATTGGGTCTAACTCAT
>CAZJZR010000477.1:0-3927 GCA_964550475.1 uncultured bacterium | reverse complement strand
CCAAAGTGAATGGCCAAAACCTGATTGCCTATCGCGCCGGAGTCACCCAACCGTCGCTGCTGATTGGTGCCCATTACGATACGGTGGAGGGTACGCCGGGAGCCAATGATAATGCGTCGGGGACGGCGGTGCTGCTGGAGGTGGCACGGCGTTTGGCGAAGGAACCGCGTAACCAAGCTTGGTTTGTCGCTTTTGATGGGGAGGAGGCGGGGTTGCACGGTGCAAAGGCGATGGTGGATACGCTGCTACCCCAACGGAAGTTGCGCCTGAAGGCGATGGTGAATCTGGATACGGTGGGGTTAAACGATAAGTTGTTGGCGGGTGGAACGCCGGAACTGACTGCGATCGCCCACGCCATTGACCCCAAAATTGTCCAATTTCGTACCAGTGCGCCCAGTAGCGGCCTCAGCGACCACACCCCGTTTGAGCAGGCGAAGATTCCGGTGTTGTTTTTCACACGCGGGTTGGAACCGACGATGCACACGCCGCAGGATACAACGGTGGAGCCGCAGTTGTTGGATCACACGGTGGAGATTGCCGAGGGGGCGGTGCGGTATTTGTTGAAACCAGGCAAGTAAGGGTGTTGCGGGTTCAGTGGGAGGATCTATAAGGGCAGCTTTAGCCGCTGGATGATCGGTCTAAACCGTTATGCCGCCAGACAAAAGCCCGGTTTCTCAAAGAAACCGGGCTTTTAGGGTTTGTTAATTGGGTTCTCTCACGGGCTAGGGAAAGCCTATCCGGTTGGTGAGCGTAGCCGAACCAAACCGATGAGGGTGATGTGGAATTGCTCTGCTCAGCGAGTGGGGAGCGGCTTCGGGTTCGGCTACGCTCACCCTACGCTGAGTTTCCATTTGGGCGATCGCTCGCAACCGTGTCCTCGCCAACCCACCTTACCGAGGGTTAACCCTTGCGCGATTTGTGATCAATGACCTAGACAGCTACGATTTGATTGGTGTGTATGCCGGACAGGTAAGTGGTGTCGAGAGATCTGGGGATAATTTGGGAATTACTACTAAATATGATCCCGATACACATGACCGAACAGCATTGGCCGCGATCGCCCGGTTCTGGCTTCATGTTTTTACGGTTTCTTCAGGTTGAATTTCATGTTGTGCTGATCTGTGTCATTTGACTTAATTGCGTGACTTAATTGCGTGACTTAATTGCGTTAGGTGTTTCCACCCTTAGACGTTATGGATTCATACCCTGCCTCTGACCTTGCCGATTCCGCTGATCACCTGACCGCAGCGATTCTAGCCAGTTTAGAAGACTGTAGCGAAGAATCTGTCTATGCTCCGGGTTACATTCAATCCCATGGTGTACTGCTGCATCTGCAACGTCCCGACCTCACCATCCTGCAAGTTAGTGTCAATGTGGCAGAGCGATTGGGGGTTGCGCCTGCTGAACTGTTGGGGCAACCCCTGAGTTATTTATTTTCGCCGGAGCAACTGCAACCCTTACTGCATCAACTCACCAAGCGACCCACCGACACGCCCCAGCCAGATCACCCCCTAGAATTGCAGCGCACCATGCGGGTGAATACCCCAGGCCGCCACAGAGAAAAATCTGTCCAGCAGGTGTTTCGGGTGCAACTGCATCAAACAGCCGATGCGCTCCTGTTGGAACTGGAACCGCACGCCCCACTCTCGCACCTGCAACCGTCCTCATTGCTGTATCAACTGCCCGCAATTATCCAGAAACTGCGCCAGAGTTTGACGTTGGAGGAATTGGCGCAAACCTTGGCGATGGAAGTGAAAGCCATGGTGGGTTGCGATCGCGTCATGGTTTACCGCTTTGAACCCGACGACAGTGGTGTGGTGATTGCCGAGGCGAAGGCAGACGGATTAGAAAGTTTTCTAGGGCTACACTATCCCGCCACCGACATTCCGGCTCCGGCTCGCCGACTGTTCCAGCACAATTGGTTACGCTACATCCCCGCCGTATCTGCCCCGCCTGCCATATTAGTGCCCCTGCTGCATCCCCACACCAACGCCCCCTTGGACTTGAGCAGTTGTGAACTGCGGGGAGTCTCTCCCTGCCATGTGGACTATTTGCAAAATATGGGTGTGCGTGGCTCCATGACCATTTCGCTCTCCGATGGTCAACGCCTGTGGGGACTGATTGCCTGTCACTCCTATCAACCGATACAGGTGGATGTCAACATTCGCAAAGCCTGTGAATTTTTAGGCCAGTTTGCCTCAATTGAATTGATCCGGCAACAATCGGCGGAACTCGGCATTTACCAAACCTACATCCAACTGATTCAAACCCAGCTATTACAAAGCTTTATCCAAGGGCCTGACCGGATTGAGCACGTCCTCAGCCAAAATGCTGCCCAAATTCAGGACTTTGTGGGCGCGACGGGGATTGCGATCGCCTTCAACACCACCATCTATCTGGCAGGCATCACCCCATCCTTAGCAGCGGTACAGGACTTAGTGGAATGGCTGACGGTACAAAAACGCCAGGACAATCACTGGGAAACCGTATTTGCCACCAATACCCTCGCGGCCCTCTATCCCCCCGCCCTAGAGTTTAAGCAACAAGCCAGCGGCCTATTGGCCATTTCCATTCTGGTGAATCAGCTTCAGCCGATCTCCTATCACATCCTGTGGTTTCGCCCGGAACAAGTCCACACCGTCAATTGGGCTGGTCGCCTACAGGACTCGGTTACCGTAGGTGCCGACGGCAAGCCCCGCCTCTGTCCGCGCCAATCGTTTAACCTCTGGCAACAAACCGTGCAAGCCACCTCCTATCCTTGGCGCAGTCAGGAAATTGACGTGGCGGTGGAAATGCGAAATATGCTGATGTTAGCGGTACTGGAATTTTCCCACCGCGCCTTGGCGGCAGCAGCGGAACGGGCAGCAGAGGCCAGTCGCGCCAAGAGTCAGTTTCTGGCACAAATGAGCCATGAATTACGCACACCGCTGAATGCGATTTTGGGCTTTGCCAGCTTCATGCACCGCAATGCCAACTTGCCCTCGGAATTCCACGACCCAATGAGCATCATTAGTCGCAGTGGTGAACATTTGCTGACCCTGATTAACGATGTGCTGGAAATGTCTCGGATTGAAGCGGGACAATTAACCATTAACTCTTCTTCCTTTGACCTGTATCGCCTGTTGGAGACGCTGAAAGAGTTACTCAGCCTCAAAGCCTCCAGCAAAGGATTAAAGCTGCATTTTGAGGTGGATGACGGCACGCCGCAATTTTTGGAAAGCGATGCGACCAAGATCCGCCAAATTTTGCTGAATTTACTCAGCAACGCCATTAAGTTCACCGTGACCGGAAGTGTGACGCTGCGGGTGAAGGCGCGACCTTTAGAACAGTCCTGTGATCATCCCGAAGTTGCCACTCGGCATACACCGATCCGGCTTCAGTTTGAAGTGGAGGATACAGGGGTTGGTGTGGAGTCCGATCAATTGGACTTAATTTTTGAACCGTTTATGCAAACGGAAGCGGGACGGTATGCCCAAGGGACAGGCTTGGGCTTGTCCATTAGTCGGCAATTTGCCCAGTTGTTGGGTGGGGATATTGTCGTCAACAGCACCGTCAACCAAGGATCGGTGTTTCGCTGTGAGGTGGTGGTGTGTGCGACCACATCGATGGATGTGGCGATCGCGCACGACGATCTCGACGTAATTGGCTTGCTTCCGGATCAACCCACCTATCGCATCTTGGTGGCGGAAGATGTGCCAGAAAATCGGCAACTGATTGTCCAAATTCTCACGTCGGTCGGGTTTGAGGTGCAAACGGCAACAACAGGCACAGAGGCGATCGCCCGGTGGGAAATCTGGGAACCCCACTTAATTTTGATGGATATCCAAATGCCGGAACTGGACGGTTATGCGACGACCCGCCGCATCCGCCAGGGGTATGTCAAGTAGTTTGTGTCAAGGAACAAAAATTAGTCAGGGAAGCGGTCAG
>CAZJZR010000476.1:0-3936 GCA_964550475.1 uncultured bacterium | reverse complement strand
CCGCCCCCACAACAACCTTTTCGATCTACTGATACTGGTTGGCCTAGTTGTTGTACGCTTCAAATTGAGGCTGCAACTTTACGCTTCAACGGGATCGGCGATCGCAAGGGGAAAATTGACCGCTCTACCCACCTGGTTTAACAACAGCACCTGCTGTTCTAACATTCGCTGTAAACTGGCTTCATCCGGGTGATCCCACCCCAGTAAGTGTAAACAACCATGCGCCGCTAACCAAGCCAACTCGTCGCCTAGGGAATGCCCGTGCTGTTGGGCTTGGCGGTTGGCGGTATCAACGGAAATGACAATATCGCCTAAGTACAGCGGCTCGTCCCATTCGGCTGGCTGGGGACAGTCCACTTCTAAGGCGGCAAAGGCTAAGACATCGGTGGGTTGGTTGCGATCGCGATAACTGGCATTCAAGGTTTGGATTTCCGCATCATCGGTCAAGCGCAGGGTTACTTCATAGCCAGATGCGGCAGCGATCGCGGCAGTGAATTGGGGCTGTAACTGATCCAACCAGGCTTGGAACCATTGTTGCCAGTGGGATTCGGTAATGTCGGCGATGGCGATCGCCCCTTCGTCTACCGCTAATCCCTCCGCCTCCACCAATTGGGGCTGAACTTGGAGTATTAATTCTACGGGTGCCATGCTAACGGTGCCATTTTAAGGATGCGATTTTACGGGTGCCATGGTGCGATCGGGCGTGATAACAGGGCACTAGACCCCGCTGAGGGAGTTGATGTTATCCGCATCCCCTGGGGGTTCTAAAAATATAAGTTTATGGTTTTAACTCGTAACTGCCCAAGTGCCGATTAAGGACGCGGGAACCACGCCCCTACAAACAGACCGAGTACAGAATGTCTGTGTAGGGGTTGGGTACCCCAACCCTTGTGGATCAAGCAATCCAGTGTTGATCTACCTGAGTAGTTACTTTAACTCTCTGAACAAACTTGGTGAATTCTTTGTGCCTTCGTGCCTTCGGGGTTAATCCACTCTTTACCACCAAGTCACTAAGACACCAAGGATGCACAAAGGAAACTGAGTGAGTTCTTTGAAGTTGTCTCTTGACCAGTCCTTAGCGAGTTAGGTAAGACAACCCCACCAGCAATCCCAGCAGCCCCACCGTTGTCAGGGCAAAATGTTGCAGGGACGTTCCCCGTTTTCGCACCATATTTCGCATCGCTAACTTGACATAGCTATCTTTGCCGGGAGCGGAACTGCTGGGAGTAGCCGTGCCAGTGGTGGCCGGATCCGCAGCATCAGTAGCCGCAACAACGGCAGGCGATACGAGAGATGGTTCAGGGGTAGAGGGGTCGGACATGGTTCTACTGGGAAATAACGGAGGGTCGGGATCTCAGGTTGACGGGCAATTCCAAGGATTCCAACTTCTTTCAGCATAAACCATCAATCCTGCAAAACTATTAGCGATGGTGACTCGATTCGGTATGGCCAATCTCCCGTAATCACAGGGAGTGCTGCTCGTTGGTGATTGAGTTAACTTATGATGAAGTAAATATGGTTTTTCAGTGAACCATTGGGTGCGTTACCACGTAGATTGGGCGGTTAGTCGTGACTCTCCTGCTGGGCTGACTAGGGTTTTAGCCCGGCTGACTACCCCGAACTCAATCAATTTCTATCTCCCTTAAGGCAATTTTTCAGCCGAGATTTTGCCCTGAATCGGTCTTGCAGGGTCTGACAATTTAAAGATGATGCCGGTTAAAGATGATGCAAATGATCAAGTCATCATCTCTTGCTCTCTCGGATGCTGTTTGAAACGGTGGTTAGACAGTTAATTTTGCGGGCGCGGAGCGCAGAAAAATTAACTTTAAAACGACCCTCCCACGGTACCGGAGCTGGCGAGACGGTTGCAACAGCGGTCATTGCGGACGAGGCTGGGGACGAGGCGATGCCTAATTTTGAGATGCCTGCTTTTGATCAACAGCATGAATATCCAGATTTTCACTGTCTTGTTCTGATTTAGAGATCAAGCGATCATCCGCGATCGCTGGAGAACAAGTAGTACAGAACTGGGAGAGGGCTGATTATTTGGCTTGCCTTCAGATTTTGTGCTCATGAAAGAATAATAAACTTACCGATTCATGGCTTCATTTACAGCTCCACTCACTGGGTTTACATCCTCTGTTTCCATGCAAGTATCGGCCATTATTCACTGCCCTAACGGAAGCTGTCAGAGCCGCAATCCGTTACCCAACCAGGTTTGCCACAAGTGCGGCAGAGCCATTCCCAAGCATTATCTCTGGGCGGTTGGCATGGATTGGGTGAATCATAGTGCGGGTGAGTTATTGGCGGGGCGGTATCTGATGTTGGACAATTATGTTCTGTTAGATACGCGGCCTGGCAGTGTGCCACGGGTGCCCCTAGAGATTAGTGAAGACATCGCACCCTACTTAAGTTTGTTTCCCTACCGTCCCCACGTTCCCCAAGCCTACGGAGCCATGCTGCTGAATGATCAGGATGTGCTGCTGTTGGAAAAAGCTCCGATTTATGCCCATGCTGTGATTGATGCAGGCGACGAGGAGGGGGCTGGGTCGGTTTTGGAGGCTGGATCCACCGCCGTTACGCCAGCCGGACAGTTGATGCCGTTACTGAGCGATCGCTGGAATAGCGCATCGCCGCTGCGACAACTGCATTGGTTATGGCAAATGGCGCAACTGTGGCAACCCTTACGCAATGAAGGGGTGGCGACCAGTTTATTACGCCCCCACCTGCTGCGAGTGGATGGCCATTGGTTGCGGTTGCTGGAATTACAGTCCGATCGCGTGACGGGGACGACCCCCAACCTCAGCCAACTAGGCGAACTATGGCAACAATGGATTACCACCGCCCACCCCACCATTCAAGGGTTTTTAACCCGCTTGACCCAGTTGATGCTGCAAGGGCAAATTCGCAGTGGCGAACAGTTGGTGAATTGGTTGGATCAAGGCTTGGCAACCTGTAGCGATCGCGCCACCCATCCGATTTACATTGCCATGGGCAGTGACGTTGGCCCCACCCGCCAAGAAAACCAAGATGCCTGCCATCCTCCCAGTGGTTCGGTGATTGCTGCTGTACCGGGGGGGCAGACTCTGACGATTGTTTGTGATGGGTTAGGGGGACACGCCGAAGGCAAAATGGCCGCTCAGTTAGCCTTAGACACGATCAAACAAGCTATTCAGCGAATTGATTTTACGGGCGATCGCTTGGCTCCGGCAACGTTGACGGTGATGTTGGAAAAAGCCGTGTATGCCGCTAATGACTTGATTAATCAACAGAATCGGGAAGGTAACCGTTGGGATCGGCAACGGATGGGGACAACGGTGGTGATGGCGTTGGCCTACGCCCATGAGTTATATGTGGCGCATGTGGGCGATAGTCGTGCCTATTGGATTAACCAAACCGGATGCCACCAAGTCACGTTAGATGATGATTTGGCTTCCCATGAGGTGCGGCTGGGCTATGCGTTTTACCGGGAAATTCAGCGGGAAGTGATTGCGGGTTCATTGGTGCAGGCGTTGGGAATGGGGGAAAAAGTCGCGCTGACGGTGAATGTGCGCCGTTTGATGTTAGATGGGGCTGGTATTTTGTTGGTGTGTTCCGATGGGCTAAGCGATCGCGACCTGTTGGAAACGGTGTGGCAAGCGGAAGTATTGCCGGTGTTGCGGGGGGAAGTGGAGTTGGCGATCGCCTGTCAACGGCTGGTCGAACTGGCCAACCTCCACAATGGCCACGATAATGTCACGGTAGGCTTAATGCATTTCCCTGGCGTGGCTGATCAGGGCAATGGGGTGGCAAGTATCCCCAAGTCAGAATTTTTGTCGGCTCAGTTGATGGCCTTGTTACCCAGTCCCACCGGGGTACGCGGTTAGGGAGGAGCGTAAAAATAAAGTACCCATGGTTTAAACATGATGCGTTACGGCTGAAGCCTTTAGGCAAAGC
>CAZJZR010000475.1:0-3939 GCA_964550475.1 uncultured bacterium | reverse complement strand
GTGCGATCGCCGATCTTGTAGGGTGCGTTGATGAAATGTAACGCACCTTATTTTTTCCTGATTCTCAATGATTTTGTGTTTGAACCGATAACCTTGTACGGGCGAAGCATTCCGGCCATGATTTTTCGGTTATTACCTAACTTAACTACCGGAATGCTTCGCCCCTACGGTGGACAACACAAATTTAATTAGAACCAGATTTTTGCTCTAACAAAAGCAATCTATTCACAGCAATTTCTGGTCAGTTATATAGCCGCTTGCGGTGGAGTGGGCTATGCCCGCTCCACTCAAACCCTTAACTAATAGTGTCTTGGGCGATTTGGCTGTGCCTCATAAATCTGGGAATTGCTATAATGGCAGAAAAAGTAATAATCGAGGGAAACTGACAATTATGGTCGTCCGTCAACCCCGCTACAGCAAAGAAGAATTTGCCCAGCGTGGCGATCTGATTTATCAGACCCAAATACGCCCACAGGTCGAAGCAGAATCGATCTAACGCTTCGTGGCAGCAAATGGACTAACGCTGTTGGTGTACTTCACCGTTCGACTTCAAAACTGTTTGGGCGTTGCTGAATTTAGGGATGAGCTAAGAGTTGGATGAATTGAAACGAAGTTTTAATTCATCCTGCTATTCAGCAACACCACTGTTTGTTGGGTAGAGCCTTGGCAAACCCCAACCTACGCCTTGCTAAACAGTTGGCAGAGTTGGATTACCGCTGTTTGCAGCGTGGTGGTTTCTTCGCCGCCTTGTTTTAAGCGGGTTTCTAGTTCTAGCAAGATCGGTAATGTCCGTTGCAATTGGGTTAAGCCCATTGACTTCACTTCTTTCTGGATGAAGTAGAAGCGTTTGGGATTGCTGATTTCCGCCGCTTGAACGATCGCCCGTTCATCCCGTTCGCCCGACTCCATCAACAGCTTCACCCAGAGCCAAGTACGAAACTGCCCAATTAGGGTAGCGACAATCCGCAGGGCAGGTTCATTGCGACCAATCAAATCCGCCACTAAGCCCAAGGCTGTGGGCGTGTTGCCGTCGCGAATGGCGGCGATCAGTTGCAGACTGTTTTGGGTGGTGGTGGTGACGAGGGTAGTGATGGCTTCGACCGGGACGGGACGACGGGCATCGGCCACGTAGAGCTTCAGTTTGAGTAATTCGTTGTGCAGTTGGCGAGTGTCACTGCCCGTGGCATGGGCTAACAGTTCCGCCCCTGCCGGAGTCAATGCCACTTCCAGGCTCTCTGCAACTTGCCGCACCCGTTGCACCAGTTCTTCCGTTTTCCAGGGGGGAATGGCGGAAAATTCTTGGATGGCGGCGTGTTGTTGCAGCAATTTGGTGGACTTAAGCCGTCCGTCAAATTTGGAGGGACTAGTGAGCAACAGAACAGACGTATCAGGAATCAAGGGGAGGGTGCGTTGCAGTTCCACTAGCCACTCCTCTGGGCAGCGTTGGGCAAGGGTTGTGTTGATCAGCCAGATGAGCCGTTGTCCCATGCCAAAGGGGGGAGTCATGGCCAAGTTTAAGGCTTCGATTAGCCCATCGGCTTGCTCTGGGGGAATTTTGGTGTAGTTAAAACTCTCCCAGGTGGGGTCAAGGGTGCGATCGCGCAGTGCCTTTACCGCTTGCTCCAGTGCAAACCCATCATCGCCCCAGTAAACGTGAATTGGCATCTTGCTTGCGTTTTCGGTAATTCCAGTTATGGCTGAGGATGGGCGGTGGCGTAGGCTTTGACGAAGCGATCGTCGAATAGTTTACGCAAATCTGGCTGCTGTTGAATCAACTGATTTTCCAGCAGAAATTGGCTGATCACCTTGGCGGCGTGGGGAAGAGAAGTCATGGTGCTGCCGGGAGCAAAGGCCGTTAGATTATCGCTGACTGAGAACAACCGAGTGCCACGTTCATAGGCCGCATATTCTGTTGTCGTCACCCCTGCCCGTTTAGCCATAATGGCGGTGGTAGTGATCGGGTTACGCTTCAGCAACTCTAGTGTTGCAAACCAAGTGTTGACTAATGCCTGTACCTGTTCTGGATGTTGCGTAACCAACTGGCGACTCACAACCAAATGGTCGGGGATTGCACCGGGGAAGTCTTTGGAGGTGAATAAGGCTTTGCTGCCGGGACGTTTGAGGGCTTGGGTGGTAAAGGGGGCAAACACGCCTACCGCATCCAGTTTGCCAGCCGCAAAGGCCATGGCAGCAGCTCCGGTTTCCATCGGCTGAAACTGAATATCGGCTTGGGTTAAGCCTGCTTGCTTCAGTCCCAGCAGTAATAAAAAATGATCCACCGTGCCCGGTTCGGCAGCAATGGTTTTGCCGCGTAAATCGGCGATCGCGGTAATCCCTGGCCGCACAATAATTTGGTCATTGCCCGTGGAATTGTCGTTGACTAAGACGATTACTTGATCAGCACCTGCGGCAATGGAACTGATGGTGTCGTTTAAGGTTTGGGAATTGGCATCTAATTTCCCAGTTTTGAGTGCCTGAAGCGAGTCTAAGTAACTTTCGTACCAGACCAGATCAACAGGAACCTGCTGTTGCTTGAATACCTGTTTGTCCTTGGCCACTTGCCACGGTAACCAACCAGGCCATGCACTCATTCCCAAGCGGACTGAGCTGATGGAGGTGGGGGAGCCGAAACCTAGTAAGGGGGCATTGGTTTGCTCAACGGGCACCGTTGCACAACCAATGGGCAGGTATAGGCTGACGAGAAGCAGACCTAACCATTTGCCCCAAGTTTTGACCCAAGTAAAGAGTGGGCGCGATCGCATGATTGCTGATGAGTGCTTAAGAGTGAATGAGTTCCATCGGATGGATCATACGAAAACTCCCAAATTGGTTTGTATCGTAAAGCTCTTCAGACTTACTAGCACCATGATTTCTGTTGAGGGTCTGCACGCTAACCAGTCGGTGCAGAGTCCTCTGTTTGCTCACTCGCGGCCTTGGCTTGGGCACGTTGCTCCCGTTTTTTGCGTTCAGCTTGTACGGCTTCTTCAATGGCTAACCGGGCTTGGCTGAGTTTTTCCAGATTGGAGCGATACAGTTCCAAATCTTTTTGTAACTTATCGTCATTAAAATGCAGAGCTTCAGCCACTTGCTTCAACGCACCAGTCCGTTTGGCATCATCTTTGGCAAAGTCGGCATCGGCCAATTCCAACAAGGTATACAACCCAATGCCAAACAGCCGACTGTATTTAAATTTGGGTCGAGCGGCGATGGAGTCGGCCATTTGGCGCAACACTTGCAGATCCCCGTGCCCCGCTTCTGTCAGTGTCAAAGCAGAAATAATTTCTTGGGGGGTGAGGCGATCGCAAATCCCCTTTAACTTATCGGCATCGTCTGTATAGCGGTTGGCCTGATCATGCAACGCCGTACACAAGCTAGAAAAGATAGACGACTTATCCTGCTCAGGTTGATACCCCTGCATAAAACGATCGAAGGTGGTGACTACTCCCAAAGCGTAGATGGGGTCATAGGCAAAATCTACATTGACCGAGAGCAAATGCATCTCCACCATCAATTCCTCCACGACCCGCCGATAGATGGAGTTGATCGGGCGAGTGTGTAGGGTGTAAAAGGCGCGTTTGGTATCAGAGACGGTGCGGACGCTATTCACAGTTCATAGATAAAAGGACACTGTTTTTATTTTCGCATTGTATTAAGGGAATTGGTAATTGGTAATGGGTAATTGGTCATGGGAAGTGGGGAAAGATATCGCTTTTTAGAGACAACTGATATGCCCTGATACCTGCTGAACATGCGACTGAATCCGGACTATTCACGACATTCTACACGCAAAACTCCTGCGGTTTTGCGGTCAATCGTTGTGAATGGTGCAGGATAGGCGGTGGGGTTATGCTGGCCTTGTCTAACCCTATTCCCCATTTCCCATTCCCAATTACCCCTTACCCATGACCCATGACCTAATTCCCATCCCTACCGCTTAAT
>CAZJZR010000474.1:0-3940 GCA_964550475.1 uncultured bacterium | reverse complement strand
ACTAGCGAAGCCCTAAGCTTTAGCCCATGCCACAGGCTATTGCCCAATGGTCTATAGTCCGCCTACGCGGACTAAAAGTTTTGCAACCCGCGTAGGCGGGTTTAGTTCTTGTAGATGCAGTTTTAACCGCCCCTCCCCCAAATCTGAAATACGCCCGTCCGTATAGCCGCGACTACCCTGCGGGAACGCAAGGCGAACAGTCGCCAGGGCTACATCAAATACGGCTTTTAAAACACCCTCTTAAATGTATGGCTACTTAGCAGGTCGCTAATTCATCACAAATCTGCTCAAACGCGGCCACCGGATCAGCCGCCGCCGTAATTGGACGACCAATCACCAGATAACTCGCTCCTGCCTGTAGCGCAGCAGCGGGAGTCATCGTCCGGCGTTGGTCTCCTGCGGCTGCCCAAGTGGGGCGCACCCCCGGACACACCAACAGAAAGTCATCACCACAGACATCCCGCAACTGGCTGGCTTCCTCCGGCGAACACACGACCCCGGCCAGCCCTGCCGTTTGGGTCAGCAAGGCTAACTGCAACACATACTCCGGTAGTTCCAGCGGAATTTTCAACTCCAGAGCCAGGGTGTGGGCTGAAATGCTGGTAAGAACGGTGACGGCAATCAGGCGCGGAGCGGGTAATCCCACGGCAGCGGCTTCGGTTTGGGCGGCTAACTGGGCAGCTTGCAATGCAGCACTGCTGGCCGTGGCATGGACGGTGAGCAAATCTACGCCATAACGGGCAGCGGCGCGACAAGCTCCGGCCATGGTGTTGGGGATGTCGTGCAGCTTCAGATCGAGAAAAATCCGTTTATCCCGCGCTTTCAATTCCGCCAAGATGCTGGGTCCGGTACTGACAAACAGTTCCAACCCTACTTTCCAAAAGTTGACCTGCGGCAGTTGATCTACTAAGGCGATCGCGTCAGCCACAGTAGGAACATCGAGGGGAACAATGATGCGATCGGCGGGGGACATGGAGGTGGGTGAGTAGGAGAGTAGGTGGGTGAGTAGGAGAGTAGGTGGCTAAGGTGCTGCAATTATACTAGTAGCACTAATAGACCATTGACGCAAAGCGGTAGCATTCGATATGATGGTAAACTGGCAAGTCCGGGGAGAAGTTGATCGTCCTTGATCATGCGATCGCCCCCGTCAGTGAATTTTGATGCAGTGTACCCAAGGCAGGGCATAGGCAAGAGCAATGGCGAAGCGTATTCAACTGGTTTTGACTCAAGATGTCAGCAAGTTGGGCAGAAATGGAGATCTGGTAGAAGTAGCTCCCGGATATGCCCGCAATTATCTGTTACCCCAGGGCAAGGCAATGAACGTCACCCCTGGAATTATGAAGCAGGTGGAACGGCGGAGAGAAATCCAACGGCAACGGATGCTGGAGGAAAAACAACAGGCCGAAACCCAACGGGCAGCGATTGAAGCGATCGGACGCTTCACCGTGGCTAAGCAAGAAGGCGAAAACGAAGCCATTTTCGGTACAGTGACCAACGCTGAAGTGGCCGAAGCTCTGCAAGCCCAAACCGGCTATGAAATTGATCGTCGTAACATCACCCTGCCAGAAATCCACAAGTTGGGTCACTACAAGGTTGAAGTTAAGCTCTATCAAGACGTAGTTGCCACCATTACCTTAGATGTGGTTGCTAAGTAGTCATTGCCAAGTAACCGTGCTATCCCAGACTGAAGCCGGTTAGGTTGTGCATCCCAACGTCCCTGCATGATCATGCAGGGACGTTGCTATTTGCGGAAAGATCACCATCATTGGCATTGTCCCTCGCCCAGTCCCTCCCCCCTGCCAGCCTCACGGGGTGATAAACGGGAACTGGTGGGAGATTTGCCAGCATTGGCCGTTGTGCCGCAACAGGGTGAGGTGGGGGACAGTAAACTGGTAATTGATGGGGCGATGTTGGAACTCCTCCCAATCGGCATGAAAATTTGGGCGGCTGAGGTCGCGGAAGGCGACGGTGAGGTGGGGATGAAAACCCCGTTGTTGATCGCGGCGATCGCGCAGTCCACAGGTACTGTCCAACCAGTGCAACAGGGTTTGCCGTAGGGTCAGCAGCGGTGGAGTCAGTTCAACATGGATGTAGATCACACGCGGTTGAAATGCGCCAAACCCAGACAGGCTAAGGGGAACTGGCGGTTGAGCCGTGGCGAATTCAGTCAGTTGGCTAATCAGGTGTGGCAGGCTGTCCGTTGGCCAGGTAAACGGCGGGTAGACAGTGATGTGAGGCGGCGACTTGAGGGCGGCGCGAGTTTGGAAGCGATCGCGCAGTTCCCACTGAATTTGTCGTGCCTCCTGTTGCACGCTGTCCGGTGGCAGTAAGGCAATGAAAAACCGAGGTTGGTGCTGATCCATAACGGTTGACAGCGATCAGGTTGCAGTGTCTGATGCTGGATGATTTTGGGTTGGTACCGATCAACCTGTAGGGGCGAACCGTTCTGGTCGTTGATCTAAACACTGATCTAAACACTTCGCAACGCCACAATCGGGTCTAGCTGAGCGGCACGACGGGCAGGCACAACTCCAAAAAACAGGCCAATGCCACCCGATACGCCAACGGCAACACAAATGGCAATTGGCGAAATCCCTGCCTTCAGGGGGGTGAAGACGGAGACAAGGGTGATGCCACTGACCCCGATCAAGGTGCCGAATACCCCACCCACCGAGGCAAGAATAATTGCTTCGATGATGAACTGAATCAGCACATCCTGTTGCGTTGCGCCCAAGGCTTTGCGGAGGCCAATTTCCCCGGTGCGTTCCGTGACCGACACCAGCATGATGTTCATGATGCCAATGCCGCCGACCAGCAGGGAAATCCCGGCGATCGCCCCTAACATAATTGTCAATCCACCCGTAATCGTGGTGACAATTTCTAGCGCGTCTTTCTGACTTTCCACACTAAAGTCATCTTTACAGCCATCTTTGTCACAGACGATTTTGTGGCGTTGTCGCAACAGGTTGGTGATTTGGAATTGTGCCGCTTGCACACTGGCTTCATTGACAGCCGCTGCCGAAATAAACGATAGCTCGGTGCCAAAGGGGGAAGTGCGGCCAACAATCCGGTTGCTCATGGTGCTGAGGGGAATAAAGGCAGACTCGTCTTGGTTCGTACCTAAGAACGCCCCCTTGGGTTCCATAATCCCGATCACCAAAAAGCTGATGTTGCGAATCCGCACCTGTTGACCCAGGGCAATCTTGCACTTGTCTTGCTCAAAATTGCATTGAAATAATTTTTCTGCCAAGTCGGGTCCCAAAGCGGTGACGCGATCGGTGCGTTTCACGTCCAAATCGCTGATGTACCGTCCCTTGGCCACATCAAAGCTGCGAACGGTCAAATAATCTGGCGTTACCCCAATCACCAACGAGTCACGATTTTGGTTGCCATAGCGCACGATCGCCCGCGCACTGACCTGGGGAGCCACCCCGCTGACCGTCGGCACTTGGGTGGCGATCGCTTCCGCATCACTTAACACCAGTGTTTTCGGCAGGTTCAGCGTGGTTCGCCGTGCATTGCGCGTCCCCGGAATTACAAACAACACATTCGGCCCCAAGGACTCAAACTGTTCCGATGCCAACCGTTGCGCCCCTTGACCAATGCCGATCATGGCAATCACGGAAGCATTGCCAATCACAATTCCCAACATGGTCAGGGCACTGCGGAGTTTGTTTGCCGCCAACGTTTTGACGGCCATCTGCATACTTTCCAGCATGTCCATGGGGTACAAAGAAGGGTGAGGGGAACCTGATGCCGTGGATAAACGGGATTATCCCTATATTACAACTTGTAAACGTGAAATAGGGTTTGAGCGGGTGGTTGCGCTGAGCCAAGCCAACGTCTGTTTGCCCAATAGACCTCTTGCAAATTAGGTTCTACGCTGCCAATCCTTGCCCACCCTACGGGAAGCAAGCTACATCCCCCTTTCTTGAATGCC
>CAZJZR010000473.1:0-3949 GCA_964550475.1 uncultured bacterium | reverse complement strand
CTCCTTTAACCCGATCGCCACCTGTTCCATCTGTTGTTCAGTCAACGCTATGCCACTGGGAATATAAAATCCACGACGGGCAATTCGTTCAGCTACGGGATGAGATTCACCCTGAAATAACCCCATCTTGTGAAACACTGGTTGTTCGTGCATGGGCCAGAAAAATGGGCGAGTGCCAATTTTTTGCTCTGCCAATCGCCTCATTGCTTCTTTGGCATCGAAGGGCACTTCATCTTTCAACACCAACCCGTAAACCCAATAAATATTGTCAGCATAGTCAGTAGTCGCCAGGGGCAGTTCGACACCAGGCATATCAGCCAGCAGTTGGGTGTAGTATTGGCCCATGCGGCGTTTGCGTTGCACAAACTCATCTAAGCGTTCTAGTTGGGCTAGTCCCAGGGCTGCTTGTAAGTTGGTCATGCGTAAATTCCAGCCGAGTTCCTCATGCACAAACCGTTGCTGGGGTTGGAAACAGAGATTGCGTAAGGAACGACAGCGTTCAGCCAGAAGAGCATGATCTACAACGAGCATTCCGCCTTCCCCTGTAGTGATGTGTTTGTTGGGGTAGAAACTGAAGGTACTAATTTCACCAAAACTGCCGCAGGGTTTGCCTCGATAGGTCTGACCATGCATTTCGGCAGCGTCTTCAATTACACGCAGACCATATTTAGTTGCCAAATCTAAAACAGGATTCATATCAACTGGTAAGCCATAGATATGCACCACCATGATGGCTTTTGTACGCGGTGTAATCCGGGCTTCAATCTGTTCGACATCCATGTTCCAAGTGTGTGGATCGCAGTCTATGAGAACAGGAGTAGCTCCAGCCCGGACAATTGCTGCGGCACAGGAAATGATTGTAAATGTGGGAAGAATAACTTCATCACCATGACCAATGTCTAAGGCCGCGATCGCAGCATCTAATGCGGCTGAGCCATTACTTACAGCGATACCATATTCCCGACCCATCCGCTGGGCAAAGCGAGCTTCAAATTCAGAAACAAACGACCCTTCAGACGAAATCCATCCGGTTTCAATACATTCAATTAAATAGCGTTTTTCATTTCCGTTCAGTAATGGCTCATTGACTGGGATAGGATAAGTTACGGCCATATTCATAATGCATTGAAGGTAGGATTAATGATTTCTAGATTTCAATTTCGCGTAAGCGTTTAGGTGACCGAATCTAGGACACAGAAACTGCGCCCCGACACACCGAATAATGGATGAAATTGTAGTGGTTGGGAAACCCAACTCTTGTAGATCGCACATCAGTTGCTATGTTATAGCGGTGTTCATATTTATCCGGCACAGGTGGTCAAAATAACGTCCTACCAGGAAAAAAGTTGAGTGCTGTGAACACAGCTAATACCACTGCAAGTGGCTATATTTTTGCAAATCGGGTTTTATCATGATCACCAACATAGGGACCTTGTTTAACCTCAATCATTTCTAATTCTTCGAGTACTTCAAAGCCGTGTCCACCCTTTACCAATAAAATGATGTCGCCACTCTTCAACACACGACTTTTTAGGTACTCTTGTTCATTAGTGTAGAAGTCTACTCGCAACTTACCTTGCTTAATAATCAAGACTTCTTGGGTATAGTCTACTTGTCGCGGAACTCGGTTGTGTATGTGGGGTTGAATCACCTTTCCTGGTGGATGATTCATATATGCAAGTTGTTGTGACAAGCTATTTGGCGTGAAGAAATGGACACCGGGTCGCTTAAACTCTGCCCAGACAATAACCGCTAAAAGATTTTCTTGATGATAAATTTCTTCAAGCGGCAAACCTTCTGTAGGCAGAGATACTTCTATAGTTTGAAAATTTAGAGACATAGGAAATTAGTCGAATTTTATGGGCAAATTGAAAAGATGAGAAATACAGCAAATTACCAATCAATTTAGCACACTAGCCCAACCGAATAACAAGGGAATTAAGCCCCTCGTTGTACTGAATTGAACTGAAAAATACTGTAATACTTGGAATTGAATAAGCTGTTGTGCATCTAAATTGCATGATCCTTGCTCTGAAGCCTTTTCAGCAAGTGAATCAATTCGGCAATTTAAATGATGTTCAGTTTATGGCGATTGTGATGTAAGGTCTTGGCCGTTGCAGGTAAATAGGCTTACTCTGCGTTTATCAATTCACTGCACTTAGGACAGTATATTGATGATTTATAAAGAAAATCCAAAGGTTGCGAAGGTGGTTGTGTCGTCAAGATGACAACTGTGCGAACTAGTTGAAACACAGAACTGGTTGCAGCACAGTTGAGAGCATCGCAGTTTTCAATTAACAAATGATCGAAGTAAAATCTTTCAGTTGTTTGCCTGGTTAAGCATGTTGGAATTTCAGTACAGCTCATTGATTAATGCCCCGATCGCACAGGTCTGGGATTTCCACGATCGCCCCGATATCCTGCAACAACTGACACCGCCCTGGCAACCTGTGAAGGTTGTGCGGCGGGTGGGCGGATTAGGTGTGGGGGCGGTGTCCGAGTTTCAAATTTTTCTGGGGCCAATTCCAGTAACGTGGGTGGCGGTGCATACCGAATGTCAACCGTATCGGCTGTTTGTGGATGTGCAACAACGGGGACCGATGGTGTCTTGGATGCATCGGCATGAATTTCAGGCGGAGGGACAGCAAACTCGGCTCAGCGATCGCATCACATTTGAACTCCCTGGCGGCTGGTTGGGGGAATTGCTGTTGGGCTGGTGGGTGAAGGCGCGCCTGACTGATATGTTCCGCTATCGGCATCAGGTCACCCAACAGGCTTGCGGTGTATTGACAAGTCAGTAATAAGAGTCATCGATCAGCGAGAGGCACCGGATCAGGATTCACGACAATCTCGCCGACAAAATACTGCATTCAGAAAAATGACTCGACCGTCTGCCCCGTGTACCTGATCCAAATTGCCGATGTAGTCAAATCCTAGTTGGCTTAGGAGTTGAAAGATGTCTTGAAACCGCGCCTGTCCCTCATATAAGCGATCAATTGACACTTCAACAATGCAGGCGATCGCCCGCTGAAACGTTTCCATGCCACCCCGAATGACTCGGTCTTCATAGCCCTGCACATCCAGTTTGATCAGGATTTCCGTCGCAGGCGGGTTAGGTAATTCGGCCAACACCTGATCAAGGGGACGTTGGGGCACCGTAATTGTCGTTTGTTTGCGGGTGATCGGATAGAGATCCTGGCAATGGTTTGTGGTGGGCAGAATAGATGATGATGCGCTGAAGTAGAGGTGTTGCTGGAGGGCTATGGGTTGGGCGCGATCGCCCACGGCGACTGGAAACAAATGCACCCGTCGCTGGACACGGTTTTGCTGATCGACCCAGCGTTGCAGGTGGGCGACGGCGATCGGCAATGGCTCAAACAGGTACAAATCTGCTTGCGGGAAAATCCTCTGGATGTGGCGGGCAAACTGCCCTTCATTGGCTCCCACATCCAACACACAGCGAATCGGCAAGCGAGCTAATCCCAACAACCGTCGATCCCACGGCTTCACCAACGCCTGTCCAATCCAATTAGAAATCCGGTTGCCGACCCGATAGGCCACTGGAGGTAAGTCTAACTGGAAAAATTCATCAATCTGGTTCATGACATCCGGGGAACTTAAATTGGCAAGTGAGCAAATTGGCAAGTGAGCAAAGAATCAAATGAGCAAAGAATTCAGGTGCTGGTGCTGCCACTGCCCATTTGTTCCTTCCTTGAGGGGAAGTAAACGGTTACGTTGGCGTTATTTTTGCCCCGTGTGGCAACGATGGCGGTGGACTCGCTCCATGTTGTCCCGTTTTTCTTTCCTTACTTTAGTCAACTAAAGAGAGACGATTAACTGCGGTTATTCTAAAAGCGGTGCATTACCTATTCCGGTGGCGGGTCGCAAATGCGGGAACCATTCCCCTGCAAACTGCAACTATTAATTAACCACTAATTAACCATAGGTA
>CAZJZR010000472.1:0-3959 GCA_964550475.1 uncultured bacterium | reverse complement strand
CCACGGTCTTTCATCCACCCACTCACCCGTTCTCCCACCCACCCATCCACATCCACCCCCACCTCCGACCTCTGGCAACAAATCCTTAACCACATCAGCCTGCCCAGTACCCGTGCCCTGATGCAGCAAATGGGGCACCTGATTTCCTTTGATGGCGAACGGGCACGCATTGGCCTACAACCACAGGTGCATAAAAAACGCCAAGCGAACTTGGCGAAAGACGTGAGCACCATTGAAGCGGCGTTGGTTAAGGCAGGGTATCCAGGGATAAAAGTCACGTTGGAGGCGGCGGTGCGCCGTGCGGATGCAGAAGCGGAAGCAGGGGGAACACCGCCATCTGCAACGGCTGGGGTTGAAATGCCGGGCGATCGCGCCTCAGCGGCTGCCCCAATGCCTACGCCGCCCGCCACCCCAGTCCCGATTTACGCCAACCCCACCCCTGCCCCGACTCGGCCAGCGGTCTCAGAACCCGTAGCAACCAACCCCGTCCCATCCCCCAACCCAGCCTCTCGCCCAGTAGCAGAACCCCTTGCAGAGGCGGGAATCCTGCCGACCTTAGGGCAACCAGGGGAATTAGACGAAGTGGAACGAGCAGCCCAAAGCCTAGCCAAGCTATTTAATGGGCAGGTAATCGACGATGAAATGGGAAATAGCGGAACACTGAGTGTCCCGCTATCAAGCGAATCAGGATTTTTAGATGATGAAGGGGATGTGCCGTTCTAAGCCGCCTGTTTTTGCACTTGGCTGGCATCTGGTTCCCATGCCCACAACACGACCCCATTTGCCACTGGAGTCAGGATGATGGAGTCACCACTGGCAATTAAACGTTGCGCGACTCGTTCTGCCGCTGCCATGGTGGGGAAGGATTTGACAAAGCTATAAAACATTTTGTGATAAGCGATCGCAGGTACAGGCCGATCCAAATCAGGAACTTGGGCATGGCACCGCTTAACAGCCTTAACATCCAGAACCAGTGGGGTCATCGCAGCAGACTCTAGTGAGGATAGTGACGTGGTTGGCATACAGAAATTGAACCAGTGATGATTGTAATTTCTTATGAGAATCAATGTAACAAAATGTTAAGAATCTTGCAAGCGCAAATGCTATTTTTCTTGCGCTAGGCCAGCAATGGCTGACAGCAATGGCTGACAGCAGTGCTCAAATCTGCATCCAGCCATCGTGTTAGGATTCAGGGCTGAATCCGGATAGAGTCCCGACTCTTCACCAATTCGTCGCGGACAGCCGTGGCTAATTCAACTGTCGTATTGAAGTTAAAGCCCAGCATCTTGCCCTGCCAGGAGGTGAGGTACATATCGTTGCGGATGTCGGTATCTATGGCTTTGCTGGTGAAATCCAGGCGAATCCAGGTGAGTCCATTCAAGCTCAACAGGTCGCGATCGTGCCACTCCAGACCAGGCACCGACTTCTCCATAAAATTCTCCATAAATCGCTTAAAAGCGGGTAACTCCTCTGGCTGAATCTCCGCATCGGCAATGGTGATGGCAACGGAAACACTGCGGCGCGGATTGCCAAAGGCATACTGCGGTGGCCGTACCCCTGGATATTTACGCAGAATTTCCGCTTGGCTCATGGCGGTAAAGCCTTTGGGCGGAATAAAGGAAATTCGGCGATCGCGGATATAAATCCGCCCTGTGGCATCGGGTTTGGAGGGAGGGGGAATGGGTTCGGCTGGCGGTGGAGTCGCAGGCTCAGCAGGGCTGGGACTCACGGGCTGTCCGGCAAAGGCGAGGCGATGGCTTGTCCGGATTGGCAGGTTGAGGGGCGTACCAGTCAGAGGAGGAGTGAGGGTGGCAGTGGTGGCAGCGGGCGGCAGGGAAACCCATGGGACGCAACTGGCCGCAGCGATGACTACAATTTGAAGCGTAGATTGAACGGCAGATTGAAGGGCAGAAACCATCGGCAACCTCACGGTTTTGTTCACTCTTATAGCACTTTTCATCTGAATCAGGCACGGTCGATTCGTGCAAGACGCAGACTGGGTAAATGTTTAAGTGGTGTGGGTGATGCCCACGCCACCGCAAGCAGCTACGGCTATCCCTATGGCAAATCCATTGACCAATGCAGCGATCGCACCGTCAGAACCGAAGGTTTACATTCTCATCCCGGTGCACAATCGCCAAGCTACAACCCTCCAATGCTTACAGATATTGGAGGGCAACGGTGACTTGCATCACTATCAGGTGGTGGTGATTGATGATGGGTCTACCGATGGCACCGCCGCCGCCATTCAGCAACAGTATCCATTCGTCACGATTCTGCCCGGAACCGGCGATTTGTGGTGGACGGGGGCGATCGCGCTGGGAATGCACTATGCTGCTGGTCAGTCGGCGGATTATCTGATCTGGCTCAACGATGACTGCCACCCACAGCCCGATTGTTTGTCCAGATTGGTGCAGTTTCTCCAGGATCATCCGGGGGCGATCGCCGCACCCACCTGTACCCTCGCGGCCACGGGTACAGTGGTGGAAACCGGATGTCGGGGACGGCAGCGACTGGTGGCCACTCCCGGTGCGGTGGTGCAGGTGGATAATTTGAGTGGCTATTGTGTGGCGATGGCGATCGCGGTCTACCATCGCCTCGGCACCCCCAACCCGCAACGCTTTCCCCACTACTCCGGCGATGATGTCTACACCCTGCAAGCCAGTCGGGCTGGATTTCCCGTCTATCTACTCGGCGATGCCCACGCCACCCTGCAAGACCTCCCCGATCCGGAATACGGGTTTAGTCATTACATCACCGCTCGGTTTGGCGCACGTCCCGCCCTCCAAACCATCTTTCTCAGCAAAAAATCGCGCTACTACTTACCCACCCAATTTTTCTATCACACAGAAAAATATGGCCTTTACCTGGGCGTACCGCTGTTTTTACTTAAATTAACAGGATGGCTAGGGCAATCGATCCAGATATGGTTACGGGCTGGCCTGTTCCGATCGGGGGGGTAATTGACCAAATTGCTGTTGATACTGGGCTAACAACGCCGCCATCTCTGCCGCCCGTTGTTCCGCCTCTTGCTTAGCAGCGGCTAACTCTTGATTCGCCAATGCTAATTCTTGATTCACGTCCTGCAATTCTTGGGAGGTCAACAATCGCTGCCCCGTTGCCCCATCCACCATCACCACTTGACCATCTTCCAACCCGATCCACACCCCCACTGTGGCGCAGAAAATCCGTCCCTCGTCATCGGGGGAAATCGGTTGGTATGCCTCTCCCACTAGGCGATACCCCAACACCTCTTCCAGCAAAATCCCACGTTGCCGTCGTCGGTCAAAAATCACATATTCCTGCACCCGCGCTTGGGCATACTGCAACACCTTGATTTCGCGATCGGTCTTGCGATAACGGGGTGACACCACTTCCACGATCAATGCAGGCCGTGTTCCCTCCAGCGTCACCGTAAATTCCGTGCGATTCTCCTGCTTATCCCGCATCCCAAAGGCGACAAACGTATCGGGACAATGATCCCCCAAGTCCACATCCCATTTAATGATCAGATCGCGAAACACCCCAACCGTTGGGTCATGGGCATAACGGCGGGTTAACAAGTCTTTGACGGTACCCGCAATCTGGTCGTGGATGGTGCTGTTGGGCAAGTGGAAACCCTCCTGGGGATGGAGAAACTCGTCCTCCGTCAGGGGAATGTGGATGAAGTCAACCAATCCATCCGCCGTCATCACTTCCACACTCCGCCACCCTGATTCAGCAATGTCATCGGCGGCGGGTGAGGCGATGGTGTCTTGGGTGATGGGCGTAGACGAAACCATAGAAGAGACAGGTGGGGAAGGGGACATTCGACGCATCCCAATAGCTATGCTTTTATAGCCATATTTTTACGTTGCAGATCGCGCCGCTGATCGCTTTCGCGACAGCAGCTTAGGGAGTTTCAGATTAATAATGTACCCACACCGCTAACTCTACGGACACGGCAATGCCGTGTCCCT
>CAZJZR010000471.1:0-3977 GCA_964550475.1 uncultured bacterium | reverse complement strand
TGCCCACATCACTGTAAAGGGGGCCACACCATGAGTCAGAGTATGAGTTCGACTGTTAGCCCAGCCCGACCGAGCGATCGCCCAAGTTCCGATTCGTCCAGTAATGGTCACAGCAGTCGCCAGAAGGTGTATGCCACCATCGACGGCAACGAGGCAGCGGCACGGATTGCCTATCGCTTAAGTGAAGTCATCGCCATTTACCCGATTACGCCTGCGTCGCCGATGGGGGAATGGGCGGATGCGTGGGAGTCGGCCAAGCAGCCCAACCTGTGGGGCACGGTGCCCTCGGTGGTGGAAATGCAGAGCGAAGCGGGGGCAGCGGGAACGGTACACGGTGCCCTGCAAGCGGGATCGCTCACCACTACGTTTACAGCGTCCCAAGGGTTGCTGTTGATGATCCCCAACCTGTACAAGATTGCCGGAGAACTGACCCCAGCGGTGATTCACATTGCGGCGCGATCGCTGGCGGCGCAAGGGTTGTCGATTTTTGGGGATCACAGTGATGTGATGGCGGTGCGGGGGACGGGTTGCGCCCTGCTGTGTTCCGCGTCGGTGCAAGAGGCACAGGACTTTGCCGCGATCGCCACCCGCGCCAGTTTAGAAACCCGCATCCCCTTCCTGCACTTCTTTGATGGCTTCCGCACCTCCCACGAAGTCCTGAAGGTGGAACTGCTGGAAGACGACACGCTGCGGGACTACATCCCCTACGACCTGATCCTGGCGCACCGTGCCCGTGCCCTCACCCCTGATCATCCGGTGTTGCGCGGCACGGCTCAGAACCCCGATGTGTATTTCCAAGCACGGGAAACGGTGAATCCGTTCTATGCCGCCTGTCCGGATAAGGTGCAGCAGGCGATGGACGAATTTGCCCAACTGACGGGGCGGCAATATCAGTTGTACGAATACTATGGCGATCCCCAGGCGGAACGGGTGATTGTGGCCATGGGTTCCGGTTGCGAAACGGTGCAGGAAACCGTGGATTACCTGAACCAGCAGGGGCAAAAGGTCGGCTTGCTGAAGGTGCGGCTGTACCGTCCGTTTGATGGTCAATTGCTGGTGGCGGCGTTACCGACCAGTGTGAAGTCGATCGCAGTCCTGGATCGGTGTAAGGAACCGGGGGCGATCGCGGAACCACTGTACCAAGATGTGATCAACGCTTTGGTGGAATCGCTGAACGGGCGGGTCATGCCCAAGGTCGTGGGGGGACGCTATGGCCTGTCCTCCAAGGAATTCACTCCGGCCATGGTCAAGGCGGTATTCGATAACCTGACGGCAGCGCAACCGAAAAATCACTTCACCGTCGGGATCAACGACGACCTCAGCCACACCTCCCTGGACTACGACCCCACCTTCTCCACCGAACCGGATCATGTGGTTCGCGCCATTTTCTACGGCCTCGGCTCCGATGGCACCGTGGGCGCAAACAAGAACTCGATCAAAATCATTGGCGAAGATACGGACAATTACGCCCAAGGCTACTTTGTTTACGACTCCAAGAAATCCGGCTCGGTCACCGTCTCCCACCTGCGGTTTGGCCCGGAGCCGATCCACTCCACCTACCTGATCAGTCGCGCCAATTTTGTCGCCTGTCACCAGTGGGAATTTGTGGACAAATTCGACATTCTGGAAACGGCACAACCCGGTGCCACCCTGCTGTTGAACAGTCCCTACAGTCCCGCCGATACCTGGGCGCGACTGCCGCAACCGCTGAAAGACGGCATCATCACCAAACGGCTGAAACCCTATACCATCAACGCTTACAAGGTGGCACGGGCAGCGGGGATGGGTAGCCACATCAACACAGTAATGCAGGTGTGTTTCTTCGCGCTGTCGGGGGTGTTGCCCAAGGAGGACGCGATCGCCCAAATCAAGCACACCATCCGCAAAACCTACGGCAAGAAGGGCGAAGAAATCGTCCAAATGAACATCAATGCCGTCGATCAAACCCTGGATAATTTGTACGAAGTGCCTGTGGATGCGGACATGACGATTTTAGCCAGCATCCACGAACCGCCCAAACCAGGGCCGATTCCCGCTGCCGCTCCCGCCTTTGTCCGGGATGTGTTGGGGATGATGGTGGCACGCAAGGGGGATGAACTACCCGTCAGTGCGCTACCCTGCGACGGCACCTATCCCACCGGCACCTCCAAGTGGGAGAAGCGCAACATCGCCCAAGAGATCCCGGTCTGGGATCCGGATGTGTGTGTGCAGTGCGGTAAGTGCGTCATGGTCTGCCCCCATGCGGTGATTCGCTCCAAGGTGTATGAACCGGGCGAGTTGGCCAATGCGCCCGCGACGTTTAAGGCCACCGATGCCAGGGATCACGACTGGAAGGCCACGGGGCTGAAGTTCACCATCCAGGTGGCGGCGGAAGACTGTACGGGCTGTGGCGTGTGCGTCGATATTTGTCCGGCTAAGAACAAGGCGGAACCCCGCAAACGGGCGATCAATATGGCTCCGCAATTGCCACTGCGGGAGCAAGAACGGCAAAACTGGGATTATTTCCTGGAACTGCCCAACCCCGATCGCACCGCCCTGAATCTGCATAAGATCAGCCATCAGCAAATGCAGGAGCCGTTGTTTGAGTTCTCCGGTGCCTGCGGTGGTTGCGGTGAAACGCCTTACCTGAAGTTGGCCAGTCAGTTGTTTGGCGATCGCATGATGATTGCCAATGCCACTGGATGTTCATCGATCTACGGCGGCAACCTGCCCACCACGCCCTGGACAACCAACGCCGACGGACGCGGCCCCTCGTGGTCAAACTCCTTGTTTGAAGACAACGCCGAGTTTGGTTTGGGCTTCCGGGTGTCGGTGGACAAGCACGCCCAAATGGCGATTGAACTGCTGCGGGAATTGGCCAGCCACGGCACCCTGCCAGCGGAACTGGTGCAGGGGTTGCTGGGAGCAGAACAGGCGACGGAGGCGGACATTGCCGAACAACGGCAACGGGTGGCGCAGTTGAAGGATGCCCTAACTGCTTGGAGCCAAACCGCTGAAGCCAGCGTCAAGCTGACGATCCAAAATCTGCAATCCTTGGCCGATTACTTGGTGAAGAAGAGCGTTTGGATCATCGGTGGCGATGGTTGGGCCTACGACATTGGTTATGGTGGCTTGGATCATGTGATCGCCAGTGGCCGCAATGTCAACATCCTGGTGATGGATACGGAGGTGTATTCCAACACGGGTGGGCAAATGTCCAAGGCGACTCCCCGCGCTGCTGTGGCGAAGTTCGCCGCTGGTGGCAAACCCGCACCCAAGAAAGATTTGGGGCTGATGGCGATGACCTACGGCAATGTTTATGTCGCCAGCGTCGCCATGGGCGCACGGGATGAACACACGCTGAAAGCTTTCCTGGAAGCGGAATCCTACAATGGCCCGTCGCTGATCATCGCCTATTCCCACTGCATCGCCCACGGCATTGACATGACCACGGGGATGCAACAGCAAAAAGCGGCAGTGGAGTCGGGTCGCTGGTTACTCTACCGCTATGATCCGCGCCGCACCGACCAAGGGCAGAATCCGTTGCTGCTGGATTCGCGATCGCCCAAGATCCCCCTCGCTGATGCCATGTACCGCGAAAATCGGTTCAAGATGCTGACCCGCAGCAAACCCGATGAAGCACGGCAACTGCTGAAACAAGCCGAAGCCGATGTGCAAACCCGTTGGCAAATGTATCAGTATTTGGCAGCCAGAGGGGGTGAAGGTGCGGGGAGTGGTGAGTGATGAGTGAGAAGTGAATAGTGGATGGTGGATGGTGGATGGAGTTAAGGCAGACGTAGATTGTTAGGTGCTCGTAACGGTCTAGCCATCTTAAGGGCGCGGGAACCACGCCCCTACAAACCGAACCCAGGATCGTAGGGGTTGGGTTCCCCAACCCTTGTGGATCAAGCAATTCCATCTCCAGATCCACCATTCATAATTCCTAATCCTGAATGATTTTGTGTTTGAACCGATAACCTTGTACGGGCGTTTGCGTA